>JBOGNC010000065.1:0-17341 GCA_050747045.1 Candidatus Acidiferrales bacterium
AGCAGACGAATCCGCAAGCAGATTAGCAGCCACATGCGCGCCGATGTATCCGGTGCAACCGGTGAGGAAGATAGCCACGGTGTTCGATTCTTTGCCGGAAATCAGGGCGCTACTGCCGGAGCGGAGTTTGCAGAGCCTGCGGCGCTGGTTGCGGCGCATGGCGCGAGCCGCACGTCGCGTCGCGCTTGCGTCTCCGGTGCGCGACCCTCGATCAGAGGATAGCACCACTTGCGCAACGCCGGAATGTGCACATTGATCCAGTAATCCCACCAGTCCACGGAGCGCGGATCGTATCCGAAGATGTCGCGTTCTTCGGGCGGAAGCGCGGCGTCCAGGCGCTCGATGTTAGCAGCCTCGAACACATGATTGTTGTGCAGGATAAACGGCTCGAAGAGCGAGACCAGCTTGATCACCTTCTCGAGCTCGCGTTCCTGGCGCACCAGCGGCGAGCGCAGGAAGGGAATCGGCTCCAGGCTGCGGTTTATGATCTGGACGATCATCTTCTGCGCCGGCGCGGAAAGCTTTTCGTAACGGGCTTTTGAAACAGGAATGGCGTCGAATTTCAGGCGCAGACGATGGTGCAGGTCGTTTTGCGCGCGATAGAACTTGCGATGGCCGAGTCCGGTGAGTTCGATCGAGCGGCGCATGTCGCACGGATTCACCGCGGACGTCGCCAGTTGATAAATCCGCTGGTGGCGGCGCTCGACGAGCGCCGCGCTGATCAAGGTCATCCCGCGCGTCACCAAATCAACGGGAATCAGGTCGAGGCACTTGCTCTTATTGGTGGGCAGCTGACGGAAAAAAGTTCCCAGCAGATAAGAAAGCGACGCGGAGGTATTTACGCCTTCGTTCCATCCCTCGAACGGCTGGCGCACTGAAGATTCCACGATCGAGGGCCGCACCACGGCGATGGCCGCGCCGGGGTTCGAGTCCAGGTAATTGCGAATCAGCGACTCGGAAATGCTCTTCGTCAGCGTGTACGTGTTCGGCCAGCCCAGCTCGTTGGCGCGGCGCGTCCCCACCTCCACCAGTGCGCGGCGCAGCCATCGCACGCGATTCTTGCGCAGCTGGATATCGAGCGCGGGGCCTTCCAGATTCTTGACGATGTGTTCGCGTTCCAGAGCTTCGCGGCGGATTTCTTCCTTGCCTTCGGCCGATTCTGCGCGCGCTTCGGTCTGGCGAACCAGCTCTTCGAGATAGAGGCGCTCCTTTTCGGCATCGAAGCCTTCGACCTCGCGCGGGCAATAGTTACGTGGAAGCAATTCGAGAATGCGTCCATCCTGCTGGCCGACCACGTAGCAAGTGGAAAGATGCAGAAGCGCGGCATGATTGCACGCGCGCAGGAAATTCAGCAGATGGGCGATCGCATCGACGTTAGATGAAAGCGCATCGCGCAGATCGGGATTGAAATCGGTCAGTCCCGCACTATTTACGATCACATCCAGGGAACGCGTCAGCCGCCGCACCGTTTCCGCGTCCAGCCCGAGCCATTCCTTGGTGGCGTCTCCGGAAACCACTTCCACGCGCGCGCGCAGAAAATCCGCCAGGCCTTCGCCATGCTTTTCCGCTAGTGAATCGAACACCGGCGACTCGCGCACGATGCGTTCGAAGCGTTCCAGAGCTCTGGCCGTGCGATGGCTACGAATCAGCAACGTCACTCGGCCTACGTCCGGCACGTCGTGCAGAAGGTTCGCAAGCCATACTTTGCCGATGAAGCCGGTGGCGCCGACTAAAAGGATGTGTTTTCCGCGCAGGGCGGCGCGAACCGAGAGAGGGCCGGTTTTTTCGCGCTCGTCGAAGCGCACCACAGGAACGCGAACGTTCGGGGCAGGGCGTTCAACACAGCGAATCGCCTCGCCCAACAACTCTGGATTTTTTTCGAAGCCAAGATTGCGAATCAGTTGCTGGCGCGAAACGTGCCCGTCGGCCTGATGGGGACGCAGCTTGGCGAATACGCCGCGGGGACGAATCACTGGGCTGGCCAGGCGCCCGGTTGCCAGCCCGTTGCGAAATTCCAGCCGGTTGCAGACGATCTTCCGCACGCCCAGATAATTCGCCAGCGGCCGCATGGTGTGCTCTAGTGATTGGCTGACTAGCACCACATTTTCTCCGGCATCAAGCGCTTCGGCGAGCTTGGCCACGCCAGCAATCTTTAGGCGCGGGCGCAGATGGTACTGAAAAAACTCTTCCCCGAGCAGGTCCATACGATCGCGGCTTTCGCCTCGAAGCACGGTGTGCATCAGGCGCGTGGCCATCACGCGATGGGTGCAATAGAGGAAGGGCCGCGCGATGGCGAGTATGCCCATGGACCCGCGGCGAGCCCATCGTTCGAGGAAACTTTGCGCGTTCCAGGCGAAAAAGGCGACCGGGCCAACGGCGGTTAAGTCCAGCAGACTGCCTTCAACGCGCCAGAAGACTGGCTCGAGCGCTGCGGCTGGTTTGCCGTTTCCGCGCACAGCCGCCAGCGGGTTCGAATTTTTACCTGGAATCGAGGACATGGGTGCGACTGAACGACTGACACCAAAACAGTGGTGAAATTATCACGCTTGCGGAGCAACAGGCAAGCCGGATGCCGCACTAGTATCGGCTAGTACCATCCCAGACGGGCGGCGCATCTATATCTCTATCAACGGGATAGGAGCGTCAACCGCGATTGTCAGCATACGTTCGCCCTTACATCGTCCTCGGCAAAAGCGCGTTCGATGTTCGTCATACGGGGCGGGCGTGGACCTCGAGATATTCCCCGCGGACAACCGTGTGGTTCGCATCGCCTTCGTTGTGTGCGGCCCAGTGTGCGGTCATTTCGGCGAGCATCGCGGCTTGCGCCGACGAGTCGAGCCGTGCGAGCGTCATTTGTGTCGGCCCGAAATACGTTTTGAATAGATCAATGACTTTGTCCGGACTGAAAGGGAAGTCGAAAATCACTTCGCGCTTCGAAGTCTCGACCTTCGCCCGTGAGCCGAACCGCTGCCGTACCACATTTTCGTCTCCCCACAGCACAGGGGCGGGGACGCCCGGCGGCGGTGGAGCATATTTAGCATTCAGCTTGAACGTGTCGGCCTGGAAGCTGGCGGGCGTCCAGCTGGCCATGGCAATTAGGCCGCCGCGCTTGCACACGCGCAAAAACTCAGCGGCCACGCGCTCGGGCCGGGGTGCGAACATGGCGCCGAACATTGACATCACCACGTCGAACTCGCCCGTTTCGAAAGGAAGCTCTTCGGCATCGCCCTCGATAAAGCGAATTTTCAAGCCTTCCTTCTGCGCGGCGGCCCGTGCTTGCGCCAGCAGATTTGGCGCGTGGTCGAGGCCGGTCACATCCGCGCCGGTTCGCGCCGCGGGCAGCGACTGGTTGCCCGTGCCGCAAGCCACGTCGAGGACACGCACTCCCGGTTTCAAGTTCAGCCGTTCGACGAATTCCTCGCCGCGCTTCGTGTTCAGATCGGCGATCTTGCCGAAGTCGCCGGCCATCCACGCGGCTTTCATCGCTTTCTTTATCACCGCAAAATCAGGACTCGCGCTGCCCATCGCAAACCCTCCTCGTAGGATTGTCCGGGGTGAATTGGCCGCTGCTGCTTCTAGGAACCGGGCCTGCAACGCCTTTAGGTAATTGTACGCTTCACGGCTCGCGCCTGGCTATCGGACTCGAGGGCCGCGGCTGGACTCGGTGATGGTCCGGCGCTTGCCGGTGAGGGCGTCGATTTCGTCCTGTAAAGTGCCTTTGGGCCAAAGGACGCGCACCACGTCTGCGCCGCGATCTTGCCCGACTCCGGCGTTGATTTCCGCCGGTCCGTCGCCGAGATATCCGCTTCCGCTTCTAATCTCGAACGTCTGGCGTTGCGCGCCCGAGTAGATCTCGACCGACGCTCCGATCCCGCCGTGGTTGTCGCTGGTTCCTGTGAGCGCCAGTTCCAGAGAGTTGTTTTTGTTACTGCCGGCGGCTTTCAGGAGAACAGGTGGATAGCCATTTTGGGTGATTAGCAGGTCGGTGGAACCGTCACCATCGGCATCGAAGGCAATCACGCTGCGCGGATCGTGCAGCGCAATCTTGTCCAGTCCGGTTTCGTGCGTCATATCGCGAAATCCGGCAAAACCGCCGTGGCCGTCGCCGCCCAGGTTGCGAAGCAGGATTATGCGGCCAGCATTCGAGAACGTCTCGCCTACAGCAACCAAATCGACCCACCCATCGTGGTCGAAATCGACTGCCGCCAAGCCCCAGCCGCGCATCCAGAGAGGGCCTGACAATTTCACGCGCTGGAAAGATTTTCCATCGATGTTGCGCCACAGGCTAAATCCTGGCGACGACCAATGCGTGAATGCCAGGTCCATCCAGCCATCGTGATCAAAATCGAGCGCGACGGCGCCAGCAGTCGGCCCCGGCATTTGGCTGGCCCATGGCGTGACCGCGCGAAACGGACCCTCGCGCTGATTCAGATAAATCGTGGGGGACTTGGCCCATCCGGTGACCACGAAGTCTGCGGCGCCGTCGTTGTTGATATCGCACCCCAGCGCGCCTACCGAGGGCGCGGTACCGCCGATCCCGGTGTCTTTCGTCGCATCTGTGAAAATGCCGCGCTCGCTCCCGCGCCACAAAACATTCCCCAGGGAGGAGGCATCCGCAGGGAACGCAAACGGCTGCGACGTGTCTCCAAGAGGGAACTGATCGAAGCGCGCAGCGTAGAGGTCGAGATTGCCGTCATTGTTATAATCGACGAACGCGAGCCCGAGCATCAGCCCGTGGGCTCTGAGTCCCGCGGAATCAGTCACATCGGTGAATTTGCCGTCGCCGTCGTTGTGGAAAATCTGCAAGCCATCCGCAAGGCTGACGGCCAAATCTGAGTAGCCGTCATTGTCGTAGCCTCCGGTAGCGCAGCCAAGCACTTCGCCGCGAAATTCGAGTCCGGCTGACTTCGTCGCGTCTACGAAGCGCCCGTGCCCGGCGTTTCGATAGAGCGCCGGTCGCCCCTTGCCATCGGCGTCGGCCAGGAATATGTCTGGCAGGCCATCGTTGTTGTAATCGAATACACATGCGCCGCTTCCGAGGAATTTCGCCAGCGCGTCTAGTCCTGATGGAGCCGGCGCCTGTGCTGTTGGCGCCGCTCCAGCGCGTCCATGTACAACGTGATTCTTGCGCGTGCGCGACGGAGCTGCAATTGGCGCACGCCACGGCAGCCCCGAAGCTTCGGTGATGTTGACGAAGTGAATCGGAATCGCCGTTGGAGCCGGCTGGATGGGCGCGAGCATCCCTTGCGCCAGCGAATATTTCCCCTGCTCACCGTACGCGGCGCTGGCTGGTCTGCCTAGACCTGTGTCGGTCAAGTGTTCAGCGCGATTCAAATGTTCGAGTGCGCCGTTGATGTCGCCAGTGTGTCCCTCGGCCTGCGCGATGCCGAATTCAGAGGCTAAATTGAACCGGTTGAGGTCCAGCGCCTTGCGAAACGACGAGATCGCTTGCGGGTATTGCTGCGCCTTCAAGTAGAGCGACCCGATCAGATACTGCGTCGCGGCGTCACTGGGATCTATCGACGCGGCCTTCTCGAAATCGCTCACGGCCACTCCGTCGTTTCCCGCGGCCCGCTCCACAAGCCCAAGATTGAACCACGCGCGCGCATTTTGAGGATCGCGCTGCGCGGATTTACCCAGAATGCTCGCCGCGTCCTGGAGCCGCCCCATGTGCAGCAGCGCGATGCCCACGTTCAGGCAGCCGGTGTCACTGGACGGGTTCATCACGCACGCCGTTTGGAACCGGCCGAGCGCTTGCGTGAAGTCGTGCCGGTCCATGAGCGCCAAGCCCACGTTATTTGCACGAATTGCTGTGCTAAAGAGGTCCGGGGCGGCGGTAGCTGCTTTCTTCGCAAGCTGACGACCGCGCGGCGCCGGTCGGCGCTTCGCGGCGGGATGCTTTCCACGTTGTGCCGCCACAACCGTCACCGCAAGCACGACGCCGCACGCCAATGTTACGCACCCAATTTTGGTGAAGTAGCCGCTAGCGGGCATCATCTACGCGTGCTGTTCGGCGTGCAGCCGCGTTTGCAAAACCTGCAAGATCGTGTCTCGGCCAATCATGCCCTGAATGTGCCCGTCGGAAATCACCGGCATCTGGTTGATGTCGGACGTTTGCATGCGCTGCAAGACTTGCAACACCGGCTCGTCGGGCGCGGCCGCTTGCACTTTCTCAATCGGCACCATCACCGCCTGCACGGATGTAGTGGCCCATTCCTCGCGTAGCACGTGACGCGCGGACTGAAGAGTGATCAGCCCCGTCGGGTGGTCTCCGCCAACCACGATATGCGCGCGCCGTCCGGTTCGAAGCACCTGGTGAATGTACTCTTCTATGGAAGTGTCCCGCGTCACCGTGGGAATGTCGCGGAGCATCACGTCGCCGGTACGCACGCCAGCCAGCGTATCCCGCAGAGCGACCTGCACGTACGACTCTTTGGCCGCTTCCAGCAGAAACCATCCGATGAACGCCAGCCACAGCCCGCCAACCCAATTGCCCACCAGTATCTGCCAGATACCAACGAAGATCATCAAGTATGCGATGAACCGGCCGGACGCCGACGCGATCCGTGTTGCCTTTCGATAATCCTTGGTTATTCCCCATACGATTCCCCGCAGCACGCGTCCACCATCGAGCGGAAAACCCGGCACCAGGTTGAAGATGGCCAGAATGAGGTTGATCTCGAAAAGCCAGTAGGCCACTGCCGACACGAAGTCACTGGCGTGCGCGTACCGCCAAATCACATAAAACACGCCGGCCAGAAAAAAGCTGGAAACCGGACCAGCAATCGCCATGGTGAATTCTTCACCCGGAGTGGGCGGCTCTTTCTCGATGGCCGAAAGCCCGCCGAACACAAACAGCGTGATCGATTTCACCGGCAGCTTGTAATGCAAAGCCACCACGCTGTGACTTACTTCGTGGAAAATAACCGATCCGAAGAAAAGGAGGCTGGTTGCGATACCGAGGGCCCAGTGTTCCGCGGGCGACCACGAAGGATGCTCTTTGGCGAACTGCAAGCCAAGCATGAGCGTGATCAGCGCAAAGATGATCACCCAGCTCGGGTGCAGGTAGATCGGGATGCCAAATATATGTCCGATCTGAAGGCCCGGACCCCTTTGGTGCTGCTTCGGCGGCTGCGCCATGTGACTCTCTGTGCGAATTTTAGCAGACCAGCGCTTGCGAGTGCTATTTTCCACGGCGTGTCCGGGCGCCCACAGGAAAGGCTCGCTGCGCGCCTGCTAAGTGCCGTCTTTACCGCCGCGTCAGAAAAGGTCCATCCGTTGCAAATACTCCCCGCGTTGAAAGCGCTGGATCGACGAAGCGTTTTCGCCCGGCCTTCTCCCAGCTCAGGCGGGCCGTTTTGCCGGAGGGCGGTTATGAACGGACTCATCGCATTCACGGAAATCACCGGAGCGATCCTCGCCTCGCTGGGAGTGGCGCTCGCCCTGGAATGGTACGGGCTTAACGGTTTGATGCGCCTGCTGCCTGGTCGTAGTTCTGCATCCGACGAGCGACGCTAATCCCCGGCAGGCACCGAATTTCGTGGTTTCGCGCGCGACGAGATGCCGATGCGAAACCGAAAAGTTTCCGGAGCCGCCGCGCCTCTTTCCAAACCGGGCGGGGAAAGAAAGAGCGCGGATCGGCTCCGGGATAAGCGCCGGCAAAAACCCTTGTTGGCGGCTTCGTCCCGCGCCTCGCGGAAACTGCTTCGCCTCCGCCGCGGCGAGGCGGTTCCTCAACAGGACGCCGGGCGAAGCCGCCCCGCCGGCGACTCTTTCACAATCAGGAAACACACCGAGCGATCCTCGCGGACGCAAATTTTCCGTGTGCTATCATCTCAAAAGCCCGGCGTTTTCTTCGCGCTGGCAGAAGCGATGAGGCAATCCTTCCGAACTTTCTCCGCATTTTGGCGCGCGATTCTGCTCGTCTGCTGCATCGCGCTGACCGCAAGATTCAGCCGTGCTCAGTCCGCTTCGACAGCTCCCGTTCCTTGGAGCGACGCCGCCAATTCACTCGCCGAAAAAATCGCCTCCACCGTCACCACCGCTCACACCTTGACGATCACCAGTGTCACCGACGTGTCTGCCGGCGCGCCGATCGACCTGTCTTGGCTGCGTCACACTATCGAGTCCGAAATCAGCGCCCAAGGCGGGCGGCTGTTTCAGAACGCGCTTGGCTCCGCCGCTCCCGCTCCCGTCGACGCGCAGGTGCAGATCGCCGTCACGCGCAATTTCAACGGCTACTTGCTCGTCGCGCAGATTGCTTTCGGCGCCTCGAAGCAGATCGTGGTTGCTCCGGTGTTTGCGGTTCAGTCCGCCCCCGGACCTCCCGGCGCGGTGCCTCTGCTGCAGCGAAAAATCGTCTGGCAGCAGACTGACCCCATTCTCGATTTTGCCGAGGGATCGCCGGACTCCAGCCACACGCTCTGGTACATCCTGGAGCCGGACCGCCTTTTCGCGTACGAGTTCAGCGGCACATCCAAAATCCTGCAAGTCGATCAGCAGTTTTCGCACCTTTATACCAGCCGCGATGCGCGCGGCCGCCTCGCGCTCACAGATCCCACGCATGTAACCGCGTGGGTTGCCGCCGTCCACTGCGACGGCACCTGGAATCCCGGCTTCTCGCTCAATTGCTCTCCAAACGTGGGCCAGCAATGGCCCGCCGGCACAGTCAAATGGGCTTACGATCCTTCGCATAACTATTTCACCGGCGCCGTCACGCTTTCCGCCGGGGTCATGACGAACTACCCGCCGTTCTATTCCGCCGCCTTCCCGCCAGCCGCGAGCGGAGGCAGCGCCTCGCGCTGGATCCTGGCCGGACTGAACGGACAAGCGCTGCTGTTCACCGGATCGGCGCAGGCGTCGGCGACTTTCTTCGGCTGGGGCAGCGATATTGTGTCGCTCAACTCCGCCTGCGGACGTTCGTGGCAGGTGCTGGTTACCGGTCCGGGCGACTGGACGGAACCTGACCGCATCCAGCTGTACCAGATCGCCGATCGCCAGGCGACTGCCGTCGGCGAGCCACTGCAATTTCCCGGCCCCGTTTTGAGTTTGTGGCCTTCGGCTGATGCCCAATCGGCCCGCGTGGTCTTTCGCAATTTACAAACAGGAATGTATGAAGCATCGATTCTATCTGTCGGCTGCAGCAATTAGCCTGCTGCTGTTCGCGGCCGTACGCGCTCGCTCTGCGCGGCGCCCCGCCTATGGCGGTACGCTGCACGTGGAAATCGGCGAAATCGTGAACTCGCTCGATCCTTCCGTACCGGTATCGAGCGCTGGTGAAGCCCAGGCAAAATCCGCGATCGACGGCCTGATTTACGAGCGCCGCAATCCGGACGGCAGCTTCGCGGGCATGTCCGGATCTGGTCCGTTCCACATTTCCGCTTGGGATCCGGGAAAGCACGTCACGCTTGCGGCCAACGACGACTATCCGGGAGGGCGGCCGTTCGTCGATTCCGTCGAAATTCTTATGGGCCGTTCTGTGCGCGACCGCATGCTCGATCTCGAAGTCGATTCCACCGACTTTGCCGAAATTCCCGCCGAGGAGGCGCGGCAAGCCGTGGTTGGTGGCGTGCGCATCAGCGCGTCGCGCCCCGATCGGTTGCTCGCGCTCGTTTTTCTCGCCGGGCGCCGCGCCGCGCAGGATCAACGCGTGCGCCAAGTTCTTTCCGAATGCGTTGATCGCTCCGCTATCGTCGATTTCATCCTGCAAAAAGAGGGCACGCCAGCCGGCGGCCTGCTCCCGCAATGGTCCAACGGCACTGCTTATCTTTTCTCTACCTCCGCGGACCCTGTTGGCGCAAAGGCTCTTCTGACGCAAATCCGTGGTTCGCACTCGTTGGTGTTGGGATATGATTCCGGCGACTCGTTCGAAGAAAGCGTGGCGGAGCGGATCGCCGTCGATGCGCGTGCCGCGGGTTTCACGTTCACGGCGCAGCCGATGTCCACCAGCAGCCCTGCCGGTCTGCCGGATGCGCGGCTTGTGCGCTTGTCGATGCCTTCGCCTCAGCCGCAGGCTTCGCTCCGAAACTTTTTGATGGCGCTCGTTCCCATGGCCGGGCTCGACACAGTTCAGCTTCCGGACAACGCTTCGACCGAACAGATTTACTCGGCCGAACGCGGCGTGGTCGATACGTATCGCGTTGTGCCGCTGGTTTGGTTTCCGCACGTGTTCGGGCTCTCCACACGCGTGATGGACTGGCGGGCGCCCGATGCCGGAGAAAGTTGGCCGTTCGTGGACGTTTGGCTCAACGGTCCGGCTGGTGATTTATCGGAAAGGGTACAGCAGTGACGTTTCGCTCCAAACTATTTTGGATTTTCACGCTGGCGCTGGTCATCTCCGTGGCCCTCATTGCCGCGGGCGTCACCGTCGTCACCCGCCAGGCATTCGAGACGATGTACGCGCAACACACCGACGCGCTGGTCGCCCAATTCCAACACGAGTTCGGTCAGCGCAAGCAGAACGTAGCCCGCCTCGTCCGAGTGATCACCGACGAAGACTCCACCGTGCGCATGGCCATCAATTTGGCGCAGCCTCAGGCTGACGTGTCCGCCTATGTCAATGTCGCCAAAGGCGTTGCGCAATCTCATGAGCTCGATTTCGTCGATTTCGTCGGCAACGACGGATCGATCATTTCGTCCGCGGAATATCCGGAACGCTTCGGCTACAAGCTCGATTGGCTCACTCAGCCGCAGGACTGGGCGTCGCTTGGATCGTTCCTGATGAAAATCGACACGCAGAACGGTCCGGCCATCGGCCTGATGGCGGTTTCCACCGTGCGCGTCGGCGACAAAAATCTCTACGTCGTGGGCGGCGAACGCCTGGGAGGGAATTTTCTGGGCTCGCTGGTTCCGCCGGTGGGAATGCGCGCCCTGCTCTATTTGAATATGGACGCGAATTTCCAGGCCATCAATCTGGTCGATCAGAATGGCCCGGCCGTCGAGGGCGATCGCTTCGCATCCTTTATCGATCGTGAACGTAAAAATCCCGCTTCCGAAGTTTTTAAGGCTGCCTCGGGTCCGGACCTCGCGCAAACCGAGGAATTCCACGCGTTGCCGCTGCTGGGCCGCCAAAAAGAGCTTCTCGGCGTACTGCTGGTGGGCAGTTCGCAGCAGGAAATGGCCTCCATCGAGCGCCGCATTCGCATGTTGGCCGAGAGCGTGGTGGCCATCGGACTGCTGCTCAGTCTGCTCCTTAGCTGGTGGGGCGCCGCGCGCGTCACGCGCCCGGTGCGCAAACTCGCCGCCGTGTCCCGCGAAGTTTCGGAAGGGAATTGGAACGCCCGCGTCGAGGAAAAAGGCGGCGGTGAAATTGGGCAGCTCGCCCGCTCCTTTAATCAAATGACCCGGCAATTGAGCGAGCAGCGCGAACATCTCATACAAGCCGAACGCGTGGCCGCCTGGCGCGAACTCGCGCGCCGCCTGGCGCACGAACTGAAAAATCCATTGTTCCCGCTGCAAACCACGGTCGAAAATTTGCAGCGCGCCAAGAGCAAGAGCCCCGAACAATTCGAGGAAGTGTTCCGGGAATCTACTGGCATCCTGCTGGCGGAAATCGAAAATCTCGAAAAGATCATCGGCCGCTTCAGCGACTTCGCCAAAATGCCGCAGCCGGAATTGGCCGCCGTCAATTTGAACGACGTCGTCCGTGGCGCCGTGAAGCTTTTCGAGGCGCAATTCAGCGCCGTGGGGCGCCCGCCGATCACTCCTGAGTTTCACCTGGCGGAAGATCTGCCGCCGATCCAGGCCGATGCGGCGCTGCTGCGTCGTGCTCTCGAAAACTTGATCCTCAATGCCATGGACGCGATGCCCGCCGGCGGCGTCCTGATGCTGCGCACCACGCGCGAAAAGTACGAAGTGCACCTGGAGGTTTCCGATACCGGCACGGGACTGACGCCCGAGGAATGCGACCGCCTCTTTACCCCGTACTACACCACCAAACAGCACGGCACCGGTCTCGGGTTGGCCGTCGTGCAGTCATTGATCAGCGATCATGGAGGGCGAATTTCAGTGGAAAGCGAAATGGGAATTGGCACTTCCTTTCACATTTTTTTGCCGGTGAAACCAGGGCCCCGTCCCGTAATCGCTCCGCCCGCGGAAACTCGCGAAGTTGTCGGCGCCCAGAAAGTGTAAAGACGCGTGGCGCCCAAAGCTCACATCCTCGTCATCGACGACGATCCCAATACACTCGCCTCGCTCGCTCGCGCATTTCGGCTTGCGGGCCACGAAGCTGCGGTGTGTGACAATGCCGCGCGCGCTCTCGATCTTGCCAAGGAGCAGCGATTCGACCTCATTCTTTCGGATGTCGTCATGCCGGGCAAAGATGGCATCGCTTTGCTGGAAGATCTAAAGGTGGCCGGAGTCAGTTCGCCCGCGGTGATGATGTCCGGACAAGCCACCATTGAAATGGCCGTGCGCGCCACCAAGCTCGGCGCCATCAATTTCCTTGAAAAGCCCGTTTCCACCGACAAGCTGCTGCTCACAGTCGAAAACGCGCTGCGCCTCTCGCGTCTGGAAGAGGAAAACCGCGATCTGCGCCGCCGCCTCGGACGCCACGAGATCGTCTGGGCCAGCCCGGCGATGCGCGAAGTGATGGCTCAGATCGATCATGTCGCGGCCGCTGAAACCCGCGTGTGTATTCGCGGCGAGACGGGTACTGGAAAAGAACTTGTCGCACGCGCCCTGCACGAAAAAAGTTCGCGGCACACTGGCCCCTTTGTGTCGCTCAATTGCGCTGCGATTCCCGCTGAACTGATGGAATCGGAATTATTCGGGCATGAAAAGGGCGCCTTCACCGGTGCGGCCGCGCGGCACGTCGGAAAATTCGAACAGGCCCAGGGCGGCACCTTATTTCTGGATGAAATTGGCGATATGCCGCTGACCATGCAGGCGAAACTGCTGCGCGTCCTCGAAGAACGTGAAATCGAACGCGTCGGAGGCGGTCAGCCCCTGCCCGTGGACGTGCGCGTGGTCGTCGCCACGCATCGCAATCTCGAAGAGCAAGTCCGGCAGGGAACCTTCCGAGAGGATCTCTATCACCGAATCTTCGTGTTTCCCATCGCGCTGCCGCCGCTTCGCGACCGCCACGAGGATATCCGCGTGCTCGCCGACCATTTCGTCCGCCAGCTCGCCGAGCAAAATAGTTGGAAGCCGAAAACGTTTTCGCGGGAAGCTCTCGCCGCCCTCGAACGCTACGCCTGGCCCGGCAACATCCGCGAGCTGCGCAACGTCGCCGAGCGGGTAATGCTGCTCGCTCCCAGCGATGTGGTAGACGCTACCACGATCGAACGCGCCCTGCCGCAAAGTCTCGCGTCCGCTGCGTCCGGCTCATGGCCTGACGCCGGCTCAGGCACGCTGGCCGAGCGCGTGGAATCTTTCGAGCGAGCCACAATCCTCGCCGAGCTGAAGCGCAATCGCCATCACATGACCAACACCGCCAAGGCTCTCGGCCTTGAGCGCAGCCATCTCTACAAGAAATGCCAGCAGCTCGGCATTGACCTCCGCGCCGTCCGCCAGCCCGAAGCCGTGTAGCGCCTCAGGCCGCCGCTGCTTGCTTTCTTCGTCTTCGATTGTGAACAATCTGCTGTTCAAGGAAAATCACCAGCGCCAGTCCGACTGCCGACCAAAGCACCGCCGTGTTCAAGGTGATCGCAAACAGTCCGAAAGCCGCCGCGAATCCCCACATGAACGCTTCGCCGCGAAACGCCTGTCCCCACTGCGGCTTCGCCCCCGTGGCTGGCACTCGCGCTGCGATCGACGGCCACAGCTTTGGCACCCGCTGGCTGAACTCACGATAGCGTTCGCTCTGTTCTCGCTCCAGTTCCATTTCCTCGCGGCCAGCCAATCGGATATAAAGCAGCGTCATGGGAATCAAGATGACGAAAAACCCCGAGCGGCTCGCCGCGAGCGCGAATCCGAAATTGGCTACGATGCTCGCGAAATAGAGCGGATGCCTCACATGCCGGTACGGCCCATCGGCCACCAGTTCGGTTGAGTGCAGCTTCGAATCATGCACCACGCTCGACTGCAAATACGCCGCGCCCCAGGTGCGGACAAGCGCGCCGAACGCCACCAGCAGCGCCGCGAAAGCTGCCATCAGCTTCACCGCCAACATCCGGTGCGGCGCGTAGGGGCCTAACATCCATCTCGTAAGCCAAGCGATGGCGCTGACGTGGTCCACCGCGTAGAGCCAGTATCCGACGGTATAGATCAGCGCGATCAGCAGCGCCCGGTATTTGAACTCGAATTGAGTCGCTTTCATGCGCCCTCCGCACCGCGACGAACTGGTTCTGTTTTACTCTACGCAAAACGCCGCCCGTTTATTTCAGCGGCCACGCCTACTCGGCAAGGACCTCCTACGGATTCGCGGCTTGATCTGCCGGTCGAGCGAAAAGCTTCTTGAGCGCCCAGTGCGTTGGCCAGTACACCGCAAAAATCATGAACAAGATGCTGACGGCCACGTGCACCGGCGCCGGCCCAAATGGCCGGTTCACCACCGGCAATCGATACGCGAAATTGATGTTCTGCGCTGCTGGAGTGAACCGCGCCGCCACGAACGCCCCCGCCACGATCCACGCTTGCACCGCCCAGCCGCGCCGGTCGTATCTCGTGCGACGCAGCGCCCATAGCAGCACCACAATCATCGCCACGTGATACACGCTCAACAATCGCACCCACAGCGCGTGGCTCGGGTCGAAAAGATACTCCGTCCCGCCGAAAATGTGATGGCCGGTCGCTAGCGCGCCAATCGCGTCCAGCGCCCACATCGCGTCTACCACCAGCGACGAAACCGCCTGGCTAGAAATCAGCAGCGCGTTGTTGGTCCATAGCCCAATGCACGTCAGAATCACCGCGATGTCGCACAGGTGAACGAAATTCGCAACACCCCATGCGCGCCAGTACACCGGAATCCACAGCACCAGCCACACCAGCGCAGCCCAGCGCGTCCATCCTGGAAACGCTCGCTGCCCGCCGCGATCTGGCGCCGTCTGCCTCGTGCGCGCTTGCGCTATTTTCTTCTCCGTCGCGATTTCCTCGTGCCTGGCCACTCCGGCTCCTTCAACGGCGATGTCACTCCGCTACCCGGTCACCTTTGTGAAACCATCCCTGCCGTTTGCGCTACTTTCGCTGGCAACGGCTCGCCGCCCATGCGAAAATTGTAAGATATGAACCCTGCTCCTGCAGTCGAAGCGGTGTGCGGAACCTTCGGTACTGGTGCATTCCTTTCCTGGGCCTCTGTCGCGCCCGCAGCGCAGCTTTTCGGCCCCACGGTTCGGCGCACCGGCGATCGCTCCACGATGGCCATCACTTTTGACGACGGCCCTAACCCCGCCGTCACGCCCGCGCTGCTCGATTTGCTGGATCAATATCGAGCTCGTGCCACATTTTTCCTGATCGGTCGCAACGTCCGCCTCTTTCCGGATCTTACGCGCGAAATCTCCAAGCGCGGCCATACCATCGGAAATCATACCGAAACGCACCCGTCGCTCACCTTCATGCGTCCGCGCCGCATCGCTGTTGAACTTGCCCGCTGCGACGAAGCCATCGAATCCGTTACCGGCAGGCGTCCGCGCTGGATGCGTCCGCCGTTCGGCTTTCGCGGCCCGCAGCTCAATGGAGTCGTCCGCGAACGCGGCCCTGAACGCAGCCCTCTTGGCGTGGTCATGTGGTCCGTCCTGGCCTGGGATTGGAAGCCGCAGCCGGCCGCTCCCGTAATTCGCCGCCTCCGGCGCGCTCGCGGTGGTGATATCGTACTGCTGCACGACGGAGATCATCGCATTCTCGAAGGCGATCGCCGTCACTGTGTCGACGCCCTCGCCCATTGGCTCCCGCGCTGGCGCGATCGCGGCTTCCGCTTCGTCAATCTCGACGAAGTCCGCGCCTCCGCCTAGCGTTTTTGCACCGCAGGCGGTTCGCCGGCTCTTTCGCCTCTTCACTTGCAGGTGTCCAACCGTAGCCGTTTTCGCGAAGTATCAAAGCCTTGTTGAATCAGTCGCCTCGCGCCAATATTTCCGCGCGCTCTATTCCGTCCTCCTTTTTTCTGCTAACTTGTTTCCCATGGACGATAGACGCTTCTACGACCAAAAAGAAGAAACCAAGCAGATGACTCTCAACTGCCCGCATTGCCGGCAGGAGAATGCCTATCCCGTTCGCTGGATGGTTCGCACCAAGAAAGCGCAGCCGCCCGCCGGCGCGAACGCCGAAGACAAAAAGCAGTTCGAGAAAGCCCGCTCCTACATGGTCCGCATCGACAACTTGGTTGCCTGCCGCAACATCCGCTGCCGCAAGCGCTTCGACCTCACCGGCCAAACCGTGTTCCTGATTTAACGTTTTCCTCCTGGGTTTTAAGATGCCGCGTCCTTCGCGATTTTCGCGAAGCGTGCGGATTTTGCTTTAGCCGTCGCGGCGCGTATCCCGCATTCCGCAACAAATCCTTTGCAACTCCGCGCTCGCGAAGGTAGATTCTCTGCGGTCCTCACATTGGAAATGGGGGTAACTGCCGTGAACCGCATCCATACAGCAATCGTGATTTTGCTTTTGTCGAGCGCTCCGCTCGTCGCATCTCGCGCCAGCGCCGCCGAAGCCGCAAAGAAACTCCCGGCGCACTGCGACCGCGCCTGCCTGACCGCCGCGATGAACAATTATCTCGCCGCGCTCGTGGCCCACGATCCGTCGCGCGTCCCGCTCGCGCCGAATGTCGAATTCGTCGACAACACGCAAGTGCTGCACCCCGGCGAGGGCCTTTGGAAAACCGCCGACGCGCTGGCGACCACCTTCAAAATTTACGTTCCCGACCCCGTCTCCGAGGAAATCGGTTTCATGGGCGAGATGCGCGTGAACAGTCAGCCCACGCAAGTTGCCGTCCGCCTAAAAATCCGCCACGGCGAAATCGTCGCCGCCGAACATCTGTACGCCACCAGCACGCCATCGCAGATGAAGAATCTCCAGACGCCGCGCCCCGCGTTCCTCGAAAAAGTGCCGCCTTCCGAGCGTAATACCCGCGCCGAAATGCTTAAAATCGCGCCCATGTACTATACGGCCGTTACCTCCGCCGACTCGAATAACGCGCCTTTCGCCGACGATTGCGCCCGCCGCGAAAATGGCATGCAGACCACCGGCAATCCGAAGCGCGCGAATACCACCTCGCAGCAGGTCCTCGGCACCTACGGCTGCGCCGCGCAGCTCAAGACTCACGTGATGGACTACATCAAGCGCATTGAGCCGCGCCGCGTGATGATCGCCGACCCCGAATACGGCCTGGTCATGGGCTTCTCGCAGTTCCGCCATCCCATGGACGAAAAGACCGAGAAAATCGTTGGCGTGCCCGGCATCACCTCACGGTCCA
>JBOGNC010000066.1:0-17205 GCA_050747045.1 Candidatus Acidiferrales bacterium
ACAAAGCAGTCTTTGCTTGACAAAATCTGCAGGTACATTTACTAGTCAAATGAGGGACAAGCGCACTTAGGGGAATGGAGCATTCGTCTAATTCGGACCCTGGAAGCGATCACCCGGCCGGAAACGCGCATCAAGCTTGGCCGGAGCGAGATGCCTTTCTGTGTTTTTTCGACCGTTGTTCCCGTCCCGCTGGTAGGGATAGGGAGGCGAGGCCCGGCCTGAAATAGTATGCGGCAGTGACTTTCTGCCCGGGGCCGGTTGTTTCGCCGGTCGCGGGCTTTTTTTGTGCCCGGCCGTGGGCGCATGCCGAACGTAGCCCTGCCGAACCGCTAAACAGGGCGCGCCGCTCGCGCGGCTACAAGCATCCAAGCTGTTCCGTAAGGAGTTTCTCATGCTGCACGCAACAGAGGTTCTCGGCGCAGAAGCCTACGATTCGTTCGGCAATTTCGTCGGCCGGGTGAAGGAAATGTTCGTTGTCCCGGCGGAGCAGCCCAATCGAGTTGCCCGTCTACTCCTGGAACGGGGCAAATACCGCCCGCTGGTCGCCCGGTACGATCAAATCGAATCCGTTGCGCCGGGCATGGTGAAACTGACCGCCGACGAATCGGCCCTTGAACTTTACCAGCCCAACGAGGCCTGGCTGGCCGTCCGCAAGGACTTGCTCGACCAGCAGATCATCGATACGAACGGCCGGAAAGTCGTCCGCGTAAACGACGTGGACTTGATGGACCAGCGCACGAACGGAAACACCGAGCTGCGAATTGTGCAGGTGGATGTTGGCCTACCGGCTGCCGTCAGGCGCATGTTGCAGGGCGTGGTGCCTCCGATGGCCATTCGCCGAATTCAAGCAAAGCTGCCGCCGCGGAACATTCGTTGGGAATTCGTGAACCTGATCGAACCCGACCCTCTGCGGCGAGTGAAGCTGCGACTCTCGAGTGACAGGCTGGCCAAGCTGCATCCCGCCGACTTGGCTGATATCACCGAAGAGCTTTCCCCGGACGAGCGGCAGTCGATCATCGCTTCGCTGGACGAGGAAACTGCCGCTGAGACGCTAGCCGAACTGGACAAGCGGTTGCAATCCCAGGTCGTCGAGAAACTCGACCCAGAAAGGGCCGCCGACATTATCGAGGAAATGAGCCCGGACGAGGCCGCCGACCTGATCCAGAACCTCGAGCCGGACACTTCGCGTGAGGTTCTCGATGAAATGGACCACCGCGAGGCTCACGAAGTGGAAGAGCTGTTGCGCTTCGACGAGGACACCGCCGGCGGCATGATGACGACCGAAATCGTGGTGGTGGGCGAAGACGCCACGCGCGGCGAAGTGGTCGATCACATCCGGTTTCACGAAGTCCCAGTCGATCAGCTTGATAACATCGTCCTGATCAACCGCGACGCTGCGCTGGCGGGCACCGTGCCCATTGCGCATCTACTGCTGGCTGACGCCGAACAGCGCATGGTCGAAATCGCTTTCGAGCCGCTGCTTTCCGTTAAGCCGGATGCCGGCGAGAAGGAAGTCTTTGAGCTTTTTGACAAGTACAACCTGCGCAGCCTCGTCGTTGTAAACGACGAGAAATGCCCGATCGGCGCCATCACCGTTGACGACATCGTCAGCCGTATGCGGGCGAAACTTTAGCGGTTCAGCGCGACGTAAGTGCCTAAATATTTGAAATTAAGAATAGGTAAGAAAACACCGAAGTGAATGCCCGCGGCGCATTAACGGAAAATTTGTCCCGCCTGGCGGATCGTGGCCGCCAGCTGAACCGCCGCACCCGTCCGTGGCGGCGTCGTATTGCCATTTTCATGGCGGTGGTCGGGCCGGGGTTGATTACTTCCAACGTCGATAACGACGCGGGCGGAATCAGCACCTACACCGCGGCTGGCGCGCAGTTCGGTTACACGCTGTTGTGGTCGCTGATCCCCATGGCGATTGCGCTCTACGTCAGCGAAGAGATGTGCGCCCGCATGGGCGTGGTTACGGGTAAAGGCCTTTCGGACCTGATCCGCGAAGAGTTCGGATTTCGCTCCACATTCTTTGTGATGCTCGCGGCTCTGTTTGTGGACCTGGCGAATACCGTGGCGGAGTTTTCCGGTGTGGCGGAAGCTTCCCAGGTCATGCACGTCAGCAAGTACATCTCCGTGCCGCTGGCGGCGCTCGCTGTGTGGCTGCTAGTGATATACGGGACCTATCGCGCGGTTGAGAAAATCTTCCTGGTGGCGTGTGGCTTCTATCTCTCCTACATCTTGTCTTCGTTTTTCGCCAAGCCGGACTGGATGCTGGCGGCTCACCAAACGCTGCTGCCTTCCGTACATCTCAACACGGCGTACATTCTGATGCTGATCGGTCTGATAGGAACCACGATCGCACCCTGGCAATTCTTCTATCTTCAGGCCGGTTTCGTGGAAAAGCGCGTCGGACCGCGCCAATACAAGCACGCGCGCATGGACGTGCTCGTCGGCAGCATCTCGTGCATGGTAATTGTATTCTTCATCATCGTGGCTTGCGCTGCCACTCTCAACGCGCACGGCCTCGTCAAGATTTCCAGCGCTGGAGAGGCCGCCCAGGCGCTGATTCCGCTGGCTGGAAAATGGGCGGGTTGGCTCTTTGCATTTGGGCTGCTGAACGCCTCCCTGTTCGCTGCGTCCATTTTGCCGCTCTCCACCGCACACGTGATCTGCGAAGGTCTCGGCTTTGAAGCCGGCCTGGACCGAAAATTCAAAGAGGCGCCCGCGTTCTATTCGCTCTACACCATGATCATCGTGGTCGGAGCGGGAATCATCCTGATTCCCAAAGCGCCGCTTTGGAAAATCCTAATCTACTCGCAGGTGGGCAACGGTATCTGGCTGCCCGTGGTGCTGATTTTCATTTTGTTGCTGATCAACCGCCGCGACTTGATGGGCGAGCACACCAACTCATTGACGTTCAACGTCATTGCCTGGGCCATGAGCATTATCATGATCGCCCTCACCTTCATCCTCGTGTACGTGGCGATCTTCAATCCGTCGGCAGCCGGACTCTCGGGCTGACGCTGAGTGGCGCAATCCA
Organism: Candidatus Acidiferrales bacterium; assembly: GCA_050747045.1. Lineage (GTDB taxonomy): Bacteria > Acidobacteriota > Terriglobia > Acidiferrales > UBA7541 > Palsa-295. The sequence goes on from JBOGNC010000066.1 coordinate 3,044, forward strand.
GGCAGTTCGGAGAGCTGGCAGGTTGCGTGCCAAATCCTGCTATGCTATTTTCGCTCGCGTGACGATATTGAGCTTTTTCCTGTGAAATCAAGTGAATTGCTGAAAGATGCTAACCGCGAGGAAGCGGCGCTTCTCGAAAAACTCGATCTGAGCCGTCTGCCGAACCATGTAGCAATCATCATGGATGGCAATGGCCGTTGGGCGGCCCGACGACACCTGCCGCGCCTCGCGGGGCATCGCGCCGGAGTGAAGGCCGCGCGCACAGTGATCGAGGCCTGCACGCGGCTGCGTCTGCCGTGCTTGACGATCTACGCTTTCTCGCTTGAAAATTGGCGGCGCCCGGAAGCCGAAGTCGATTTTTTGATGCGCCTTCTGCGCGAATACCTCAAGCGCGAATTGCCGTCGCTTCGCAAAAATAATATCCAGATGCGTTTCCTCGGACGCCTCCGCGAGCTTCCCCATGCCGTCCGCAATGACATTGACGATGCCATGCGCGTGACCGAGCAAAACACTGGCCTAAGATTGAACGTCGCCCTCAACTACGGCGGACGCGCAGAACTTACCGACGCTTTTAACGCGCTGCTCGACGAAGCCCGCACAAAGCAATCTGCGGATTTTCGCGCCGACGAACAAATGATTTCCGATCGCTTGTGCACCGCGGGCTTGCCCGATCCGGACCTGCTGATTCGAACGAGCGGCGAAATGCGCGTCAGCAATTTTCTCCTATGGCAGATTGCCTACGCTGAAATCTATGTCACGGAAACTCTTTGGCCCGATTTTTCGCGAGCGCGCCTCATCGAGGCGCTCATCGATTACCAGAAACGCGAACGGCGCTACGGCGGCCTGGGCCCGGCGCAAGCGTCCGCGAGCGTCCGCGCGGGCTCTGCTGCGCTCGCTAATAGCGCAGCGAATGGCGCCGAATCCCAACGCGAGCAGATGCCCACCCACGCGGCGCGGCAGGGGCGGTTCTAGCTCCAGATGCTTGCGCGCGTCCTGACTGCCTGCGTCCTGATTCCCATCGTCGTTGCGCTGGTCTGGTGGGCGCCGCCTCTACTGCTGGCCGCGGTTGCTGCGATCGTCGCGCTGTTGGCGGTGGTGGAATTTTTCAACATTGGCGAACGCGTTGGCCTTCGTCCATTCCGAAAATGGACCATACTCTGTGCCCTTGCACTGTTTTGCGCCCAATACTCGCAGGGACTCATGGAAACGCATCCGTTCGGACATGGCGTTTCGATCGTGGAAGTCCACGCCGTTGGTGCGATTTCCGCTCCAGTCGTTTTGTTGGTTTTCGTTTTCGGTGCGGCGGCGATCGTCCTGGCTATGCGCCGACCACTGCAAGAATCCTTGCCCTCGATTTCGATCAGCTCGGCGGCGCTTTTATTCATCGCATTTCCATTCAGTTTCTTGGTGCGGCTCGACGAAATGGGTCAAACAGGGCGCGCCTTAATTTTATTCACACTGGTTCTCATTTGGGCTGGCGACACACTCGCGTACTTCACAGGGAAATCGATCGGGCGGATTCCGATGGCTCCGGCGTTGAGTCCTAAGAAGACTTGGGAAGGCGCTTTGGGAAATTTGATCGGTTCGCTGTTGGTCGCTGTTGCATTTTCATATTGGCTGCAGATCGATATTTGGATGCTGATCGCGGTCGCCGTTCTGGCGAACATCGCAGGCCAGATGGGAGATTTGCTGGAGTCCGCCTACAAACGCAGCGCCAACGTAAAGGACTCCGGCGGATTGTTGCCCGGGCACGGCGGCATGCTCGACCGCATCGACAGTTTAATTCTGGCGAGTCCCGTCGTATGGGCCGCCTATCAGTGGCTGGCGACGCGCTAAATTGATAGCGTGTTAATTGGGCTTTAGTTCGAAGAACCGCCCGCGAACAGCCGTCCGATCGCCACCAGCACCACAGCTCCCACCGTCGCCGCAGCCAAACTTGGCCAGAATCCCCAGGCGGGAATTCCAAGCCGCGTAAAAATCCACCCTCCGATTACCGCGCCGATGAGTCCCAGGATAATGTTAACGATGCAGCCGAAGCCGTGCCCGCGTGTGATCAAGCCTGCAATCCATCCTGCCACCAGCCCAATGATCACCCACGCGAGCAATCCTCTGGGTGCGACCCCAAGAAAATATACATGTCGTTGAAATGGCTCGATGCTAGCTAAAATGTTCATCCAAATTCTCTCCGGTGGCTGCGGCTCGCGATCCTGTTCCAAGCATTTATATCTCAAATTGCCTTCAGTCGCGCCGCTAATTGTTCGAGCGTCATCGGATTGTAGCGCCTCACTTGGCCCTCCAGGTATTTCGCATTTTTCCCAAAATGTCCTTTCGTTTGCCGCCTCATCTGTACTATCAATGAGGCGCGCCAAACTGAACGCCCCGCTCTTGTTTGCTCGAAGCGGAATCTACTTACCTGCGAGGAACACTGAATGCCGAAAAAAAAAGGCGCTACCGGCCGAGTCCTGCACGATCCGGTGAAGGACCGTCTCACTCCCATCTATCCGCTCGACCTTTCCAAGGTTCACACCATCGACGATTTAGTGCGCGCCATGGGACGCACCGCCTTTACCGCGCGCCAAATTGGTGACGCGGCCGATGTTCTGGAAGCGATGGCGCGCGACAAGGATTGTTTCGTAGTCTTGACCCTTTCCGGCGCCTTGACCGTGGCCAAGATGGGATTGATTTTCTGCGATCTGGTTGATTCAGGCATCGTCAAAGCGATTGTCTCTACCGGTGCGCTGATGGCTCATGGCCTCGTCGAAGCCACCGGGCGTTCCCATTTTCGTTACGATCCGAAGATGGATGATCGCGAGCTCTTCTTCGCGGGTTACAACCGCGTATACGATTCGCTCGAGCCGGAAATAAACCTGGACCACGTCGAAGAAGTCGTCGATCACATTCTGGATAGCTGGGACGTGAACGAACCTGTCTCCAGTTGGCGCCTGCATAAGCGCATCGGCGAATATCTGCGAAAGCACGCCAAGGGCCGCGGAATTTTGAAAAGCTGCGCTGAAAAAAATGTGCCGGTGTTTGTCCCTGCATTCACCGACTCTGAGCTTGGCATCGACTTTGCGCTTCACCAGCGCCAGCGTAAAATAGCGGGAAGACCGCCTCTCGAATTCGACGGATTCGACGATTTCGAGCACTACGCCTCCACCATGCTTGCCACCAAACGTATGGGCATTTTTACCGTCGGCGGCGGTGTTCCGCGCAATTGGGCGCAGCAATTTGGCGTTTATGCGGAACTCCTCGCGCGGCGCGGCTACGAAAAATTGCCCCTCAAGCGTTATAACTACGGTCTGCGCATCTGTCCTGAGCCTGTCAATTGGGGCGGTCTTTCGGGCAGCACGTATACGGAAGCGGTTTCCTGGGGCAAATTCGTTCCACCGGAGGAAGGCGGCAGATTCGGGGAGGTATTCGACGACGCGACTGTGGCGCTTCCACTGATCGTCGGCGCCGTTTTGCAGCGCGTTGGCTACCTAAAGAAGCGCGCCCGAAAGCGTTAGCGCCGATCGGAAGGGAAGGCACGCGCGCTGGAGCCCCTTCGAAACCGTGTGAACGACGAACTGCGCGGGGGTTTTCAAACAAAAGTCTAATCGTCGTCGCTGAGCAGAATTGCAGCTGACAAAACCGTGGTCCACAGGCCGCGCTTATCTCCCACGGCCGATTGCGTGATGTTCATGGTGCGTACAATCTTGTTGGAAATGCGGTAAACCTCTTTTTTCTCGTCCCACGATAGATCCGGATCGAACTCCACGTTCAACGTGGTTGCCAGCATCTCCGCAGCGAGCTCTTCCGTGTATTCGCCGGCCACTTCTTCCGTCTCGCCGAACGAATGATGCTCCGAAAGATATCCGTACATCGACTTGTCACCCGGCAGAGCCAATCCCACGCCCGCTGCGATCAATCGATGCGGCTCGCGCGTCTGATTTTCGCTGATCACCGTGAACGCCACTTGTCCAGGTTTCAGATGCTTCAGCCCTTCGGCCCGCGAAATCAGTTTGCAGTGTGGGGGAAAAATCGACGAGACGCGGACGATATTGCATGCCGCGATACCTGCGTTCCGCAGCGCCAGCTCGAAGCTCGACAGGCGCTCGCGGTGTTTTCCGACTCCCTTGGTGAGAAAAATCTTCTTCGCGACAAACGCCATGTGTCGAGCCGGGTAGCGGTGCCTCCGTTGCTTTGACTGGGAAAAAGGAGCGTCCGAAAATTAACAAGCAGCCGAAGTGATGTCAATCATTATTCGCGGCCAGAACGTTACACGAGCGTTACATTCCGGCTTCGGCGCGTCCGCTGATCAATCCGCGACACATTTCCGGCCCGGCCTAGCTCTTCCCGCACACGATCACGCATGGCGCAAGCGCTTCGCACACAATGGAAAGTTCGCGCAGTTGAGCACGTGTGAAGTCCGGCCCCGCTTCGGACGTCTCACTCGCCTTTCGCGAAACCTGCAGCACGCCCACCACGCGCGTCCCCAGTCTGATCGGTGCGCTCATGATTTTCTGAATCGGCTCGCCACGCTTGTCCGCTGCGATCGGCACTCCCTCGAACACGGACGCGTGCGGCACCATCGAGAAGTGATTCACCACCTCCGCTCGGCCGTCGCGAGCCGTTCGTACTGCGAGAGAGCTGATGCTAGTCAGCGGAATTTCGCCCACTGGGCGAAGGTTATCTGGAGCCAGGAAGCGCAGCGCGCGCTCGTCCGGAGTGAATCCCAAAATGGCCACTTCGTGTGGACGGACTCCGAAACTCTTGGCGATCAATTCCACCGCGCGGTTCAGTCGTACCGCCTCGCCCTCTCCGCCCACGCGCGCGAGTTCGCCCACCCATTTCTTCAGCTCTTCAATATGCTCGCTTGCCATTCGCCGCGACGCTCTGGCCGCGGAGTCTACCACAATCCCAATCTTGTAAAGCTTGGAACTCGCTATAATCCCCTTTAAAGTTGGTCCACAGAAATACTGAAACGCGACGGCTTGCGTGCGCGGGAAATATTCGTCCGCACATCCCCGCCTTGCTTATATTTCGCCGCTCACCTATACTCAAAAAAGAATCGATCGCAACATTTTTCACCAGCGCAGCCGGCGAAATACCGTACAGGCGCCTTACAACATTCGCTGCGCGAGGAGTTTGCTCTCGGAGCGTGCATGGCATCTGCAGTCGGTGTGACCCGGACCAGCTACTTTCTCGATAAACTCCAATCTCTCAGCGGCGTTATTCCCATCGGCGCGTATTTGGCCGAACATTTTTTCGAAAATAGCTACGCTCTGGTCAGTCCGGAAAAGTACAACTACATCGCCTCTAAACTGGAAACAGTCCCTTGGCGAGTTCCCATTGAGTTTTTTCTTATCTGGCTGCCGATTTTGTTCCATGGTTGCTACGGCCTGTACGTCTGGTGGACGGGAAAGGCCAACGTCATCGGTCACCCCTGGATGGCCAATTGGCTGTACGTCCTGCAGCGCTGGACCGGCATCATCGCCTTCGCATTTATCGGTTATCACGTCTGGACCGTTCGCTTCATGAGCCACGGCAAAACCACCTACGCCGATATCGCCCATTTCATGGCCAATCCGTTGATTGTGGCCGTCTACGTCATCGGAATCTTGGCTGCGTCCTTTCATCTCGGCAACGGCCTTTGGAATTTTGCCTGTAAGTGGGGACTAGCGATCACGCCCAAGTCTCAACGCGCCGCCGGTTGGTTCGGGGCATCCGTCGCCGTCGTTTTTGCCATCGTCGGTCTCGCAATCATCGCTGGCTTCCGTTACCACTGGATGCCTTTCGACACTTATCTCTAAATGAAGCAGCCCAAAATTATCGTCGTTGGCGGTGGACTCGCGGGCCTGATGGCCACCATTCGCGTAGCTGAATTAGGCCTTCCCGTTGATCTCTTCTCGATCGTTCCCGTCAAGCGTTCGCATTCCGTCTGCGCGCAAGGCGGCATCAACGCGGCCAAAAATCTCAAGGGCGAGGGCGATTCCACCTGGAAGCATTTTGACGACACCATTTACGGCGGCGATTTCCTGGCCAATCAGGCTCTAGTGAAGAAGATGTGCGAGGCCGCGCCTGCGATCATCGATCTGCTCGATCGCATGGGCGTAATGTTCAATCGAACGCCGGAGGGTTTGCTCGATTTTCGCCGCTTTGGCGGCACGCTCTATCATCGAACCGCGTTCGCCGGAGCCACCACCGGCCAGCAGCTTCTGTACGCCCTCGACGAACAAGTTCGCCGCCACGAATCGCTGGACCGCGTGAAAAAATTTGAGGGTTGGACGTTTCTATCCGCCGTTCTCGACGATGCCGGCATTGCTCGCGGCATATGCGCCATGAACTTGCGCACCATGGACGTGCGTACCTTCCCCGCGGATGCGGTAATTTTCTGTACCGGCGGCATCGGCGCAATCTTCGGCCACTCAACCAACTCCGTTGTCTGCACTGGATCGGCGCAATCGGCGCTGTTTCAGCAGGGCGCCATCTATGCCAATGGCGAATTTATCCAGGTGCACCCCACCGCGATTCCTGGCGAGGACAAATGCCGCCTGATGAGCGAATCCGCGCGCGGTGAAGGCGGACGTGTTTGGGTCCCGAAGAAGCCTGGCGACACGCGCGCCACTAAAGACATCCCGCAAAACGAGCGCTTCTATTTTCTCGAGGAGTGGTATCCGAAATACGGCAATCTGGTCCCGCGTGACGTCGCCACGCGCGCGATTCACAAAATTGTCTTCGAAATGAAGATGGGCCTGCCCGGCGGCCCGGCCGTCTATCTCGACGTCTCGCACATCCCCCGCGAGATACTCAATCGCAAGCTCGAGGGTATTCTGGAAATTTACGAACAATTCGTCGGCGTCGATCCGCGCGACGAGCCCATGAAGGTTTTTCCCGCGATGCATTACACCATGGGCGGCCTGTGGGTCGATGATGACAATCAATCGACCAATCTGCCCGGCGTCTATGCCGCTGGTGAATGCGAATATCAATACCATGGCGCGAACCGCCTGGGCGCGAACTCGCTCGTCTCCTGCATCTATGGCGGTATGATCGCCGGCCCCGCGGCTGTCTGCTACGCCCGCAACCTCGAAAAGGGGTGCGACAGCGTCTCGTCCGAAGTGTTCGAGCGCGAGCGTGTTCGCCAGCAGGACATCACCGACGGCTTGCTCCATCAGCAGGGAACTGAAAATCCGATCACAATTTGGCGCGAGCTCGGCGAAGTGATGACCGAAAACGTCACCGTGATCCGCTACAACGCGAGCATCAAGAAAACTCTCGATAAGCTCGGCGAACTCAGCGAGCGTTACAAGAAAATCAATCTGCAGGACCGCACGCAGTGGTCGAATCAGACTCTGAACTTCACGCGTGAACTTGGCAATATGCTAGTGCTCGCACAGGCCATCGCGCTCGGCGCCCTCGAACGCAATGAAACGCGCGGCGCTCACTACAAGCCTGAATTTCCCGAACGCGACGACGCCAATTGGCTGAAAACTACCATCGCTCGCTACAACTCCGGCAAAATTTGCCTGGAGTATCAGAACGTGGACACGTCTTTGATTCCGCCGCGCGAAAGGAAATACACCGCAGCGGGGTAAAAAGTTTATGCCAGAAAAAACAGTCATCGTTCGCGTAAAGCGTCGCCAGCGGCCAGATGAAGCCCTTCGCTGGGAGGAATTCGAGCTTCGCTATCGGCCGCACATGAACGTCATCACCTGCCTGCGCGATATCGCCGAAAAGCCCGTCACTCGCGACGGCCGCGAATCTTCGCCGGTCAGCTACGAAGCCAATTGTCTTGAGGAGGTATGCGGCGCGTGCGCCATGATCATCAATGGGCAGCCGCGCCAAGCCTGCTCCGCGCTCGTAGACAATCTCGATCAGCCCATTCGCCTCGAGCCGCTCACCAAATTTCCTCTGGTCCGCGATCTGGTCGTCGATCGCTCCAAAATGTTCGAGGACCTCAAACGCACCAAGTGCTGGATTCCCATCGACGGCACCTATGACCTTGGCGAGGGCCCGCGGATGTCAACATCCACGCAGGAAGCCGGCTACCCGCTGGCGCGCTGCATCACCTGCGGCAATTGTCTGGAGATTTGCCCCAAGGTCAACGAGCACACGCAATTCGTCGGCGCCGCCATCGTCAGCCAGGTCCGCCTATTCAACATGCATCCCACCGGCAAGCTCCACGCTGGCGAGCGCCTCGATGCCTTGATGGGCCCGGGCGGCATCGAGGATTGCGACAACGCCCAGAATTGCGTAAAGGTCTGCCCCAAGGGCATTCCCCTCACCGAATCGCTGGCTGCCATTAACGGCCAGGTCATCCGCCACGCGCTAAAAACCTGGTTCACTGGGCGCGACTAATTGCCATTGACGCACCCCTGCGCATTGCGGTCCGCGAACTGCTTCGAACAAGCGTCGATGGATTAAGGAGATAGCCGGTGCCGGGGTCCATTTCTCACGCAGATGACCTCTCCTCCCGTGCCCACGGTCTTCATTTTCGCTCCGTCGTCGTCGATACGCACGTTGACACTACCCAGCGGCTATTCGAGCCTGGCTTCGATCTCGCCGTGCGGCATGAGAATGGCTCGGTCGATATTCCGCGCCTCCGCGAGGGCGGCGTCAGCGCCGTGTTCTTTGCCGTCTGGGTTCCCGGCACCATTACCGGCCCCGAAGCCGTTCGCCGCGCCGTCGAACAAATCGACGCCATCCATCGCGAAGTTGCGCGCCGCACCGAGCAATTAGTCCTCGCGCGCAGCGCGCTGGATATCCAACGCGCCCATGCGGACGGCCGCATCGCCATCCTCATCGCAATCGAAGGCGGCCACATGATCGATTCCAGTCTCGACGCGCTCCGCCGTTTCTCGTCGCTCGGTGCCAGCTATATGACGCTCACCCACATGCGCAACACCGAGTGGGCCGACGCCTCAACCGATCCTCCCCGCCACCACGGCCTTTCAACCTTCGGAAAAGATGCTATTCGCGAAATGAATCGCCTCGGCATGATCGTCGATGTCTCGCATGTTTCCGATAAAACTCTTCTCGACGTTCTCGAAATCAGCGAAGCGCCCATCTTCGCGTCCCATTCGTCCTGCCGCGCGTTATGCGATACCCCTCGCAATCTGACCGATGATTTGATCCGCGCGATCGCGGCTAAAGACGGCCTCGTTCACGTTAATTTCCACGTCGGTTTTCTCAGCCAGGAGTTCGCGGATTACGAAGCCGCTCACCCCGAAATTGAGAAAGAAATCGAAGCAGAGTCAAAAAAACGAAGCGGCGAAAATGGCGCGCGCGAGCTGGTCGAATGGGATAGAATCGTCCGCGAATTCACGGAGAATGGAAAGCTGCCGCGCGTCGAGTGGGCCCGCATCATCGACCACGTCCGCCACGCGGTGCGAATCGCGGGAACCGACCACGTAGGGCTCGGCTCGGATTTCGACGGCGCCTGCATGCCGTTCGGCATGGAGGACGCCTCGAAATTTCCGCGCATCACCGAAGCTCTGCTGCGCGAAAACTATACCGGGCCCGACATCCAAAGTATCCTGGGTGGAAACTTGCTGCGCCTCATGCAGCGCGTGGAGGCTGCGGCTCATCGAAGGAAAGGTTCTGCATGATTAAACGCATTGCTGTATGGTTCAGTTTATGTGTACTCGCCGTTGTGGGCGGATCCGCGCTTTGGGCGCAATCCCACACGGCGCATCCCACCCATCGAAGGACGGAGCACATGGCTATCGATCCCGCACTTCTGCATCCTGATACTCTTCACGCGAAAGCGCCCGACGTCTATGACGTGAAATTCGATACCACGCGCGGCGATTTTGCCGTGCAGGTCACTCGCGCCTGGGCGCCTATCGGCGCGGACCGCTTCTACAATCTCGTCAAGCACGGCTACTTCACCGGCGCCGCGTTTTTCCGCGTCGTGCCCGGCTTCATCGTGCAGTTCGGGCTCAGCGCCGACCCGGCCGTGAACCGCGTTTGGCGCAGCGCCAATATTAAGGACGATCCCGTCACTCAAAGTAACAAGCGCGGCACTCTCACTTTTGCCACCGCAGGTCCTAACACCCGCACTACGCAGCTCTTTATTAACTTTGCGGACAATGCCGGCCTCGATCGCCAGGGATTTGCTCCCTTCGCCTTGGTAACCTCTGGCATGGATGTGGTCGACAAGATCTACAGCGGCTACGGCGAACGGCCAGATCAAGGCGCCATCACCACGCAGGGCGCGGCCTATCTCGAAAAGAATTTCCCGAAGCTCGACACGATCAAATCGGCGGCGATTGTCCCCGCTCCGGCCGCGCATTGATTCTGGGACGCTCGTGCCGAATCCGGTGAACGGGCAGTATGTTCGTAGGTTATCGGGAGGGCTTGGGAAAGCGACTGACGGAGAGCTGATCTGCGGCGCGTCCCATCGCGTCGCGCTGAGTTCATGAGCAAAACGCAAGCAGTCCTGGAGGAAAGGCCCCTCACTTTTCTTCCAGTCGAAGATGCGGTCATCAGCCGGGGTCCCTGGCGCGGTCTTCCGCATTGGGGTGGGAGCGCAACGGCCTTGCTCTTGGGGCTGGCGCTGGTGAAGGTGCTTCTTCAGTTCGCGGGCATTCGCCACTACGGCTTCTTTCGCGACGAGCTCTATTACATGGCCTGCGGCCGCCACTTGGCCTGGGGCTATGTCGACCAACCTCCGCTCATAGCTGCGTTCGCCTGGTTCGAAGCCCACGTCTTCGGTACTTCCATCGTTGCGCTCCGCCTCCTGCCCGTTCTTTCCGGCGGAGCGGTCGTGTTCCTCACCGGAATTCTCGCGCGCGAGCTGGGCGGCGACCTCTACGCGCAGTGCATCGCGGCCGTTGCGGCACTTTTTGCTCCCGCATTCCTGGCTTTCGACAGCTTCTTTTCCATGAACGCTTTCGAGCCGCTCTTCTGGGTGGCCTGCGCGCTGATCGTTGTGCGTATCGTCAGTGGAGCGTCGCCTCGCTGGTGGCTGGCCTTTGGCGCGCTGGCTGGCATCGCCCTCGAAAACAAGCACACCATGCTCGTTTTCGGCTTCGCGCTCGTTGCTGGGCTGCTGCTCTCCGGCGAGGCTCGTGTGTTCCGCTCCAAATGGATGTGGATCGCCGGATTGATCGCCCTCGCCATCTTTTTGCCGAACATGATTTGGGAAGCGCGCCACGGCTGGCCGCAAATCGAAGTGGTCCGCAACGCGCAGCGCTACAAAAATATTCCGATCTCCGCGCTCGATTTCCTCGGGGACCAGGTGGCGTTCCTGAATCCTCTCGCGTTGCCGGTGTGGCTCGGTGGATTGGCGTGGCTTCTTTTCACCCGCGCGGGGCGCCCGTTCCGCTTTCTCGGGTGGTGCTATCTGATCGTGTTCGCCGTGTTTCTATTCCTCCATGGCAAGTCCTACTACGTGCTGCCAGCGTATCCGCTGATCCTTGCTGCCGGAGGCGTGGCCATCGAACGCTTCGCCGAATCTCCCACTCGCAAATGGGTGCGAGTCTCGCTGCCTGCCGCGATCGTCATCGGTGGCCTGGTGATGGCGCCCTTCGGCGTGCCATTCTTGCCCATCAACAAGTTCCTACGATACGACCGCATCGTGCCCGCCGGAAAAATCGCCAAAACCGAACGCGACGCCAAGTCCGTCCAGCTTCCTCAGCTCTATGCGGACATGTTCGGCTGGCACAACATTGCCACCACGGTCTCGCAGGTTTACGATTCGCTTCCGCCGGACGAACGAAACAGTTGCGGCATTCTGGCAGGGAATTACGGCGAGGCTGGCGCGATCGACTACTACGGTCCCGCGCTCGGCCTGCCCACGGCGCTCAGCGGACACAACAGCTACTACGATTGGGGCCCGCGCAACTACTCCGGCGCGTGCATGATCGTATTCGGCGAGCGCTCCAGCGAATACATCAAGCTCTGGGGAGATGTGCGTGTCGCCGCCGTGATCCATTCCGCGCACGCCATGCCCAACGAGCGGTCGATTCCCATCTACATCTGTCACAAGCCGGTCGCGCCGCTCAAAGATCTCTGGCCGCACTTCAAAATGATCATCTAAGGCATTTCGCGAGTGATTGGTGACTCGTGAACCATGATTTGCGTTGCTGGGCAGTCTGAGCGTGCTGCTCGGATTTTGGTCGTACATTGGCGCGTTGCTCATCGTCATTTTTCTTCTCGGCGCAACGCCGGCGACGGCGGCAATCGCGCAGCCATGGCCGTTCAGTTTGAGACGTTGATCCGTTCCGTCGAACGGAAACCGATGGCCATTTGAACTGGTGGCGGACTGTGCTCGGATACAGGTCTAACCGGACATTATGGGAAATACCTGGCTAGACGGCCTGCGGTTCATTTCTTTTGCTTCACGAAGGGCCAGCCAGGAAACGTACGTCGCGTTCGGCTGCGCCCTGCAATACCTTCAAGGCGGCTTGATAGGCAGAGCTCTGATATGCCGCGATGGCGGCATCCACGCTTTCAAATTCGATTACCACCGTCCGCTGGTCCAAGCCCGCTTCGAAGGTCTTCGCAGGCGTGCCGCGCACTAAAAAGCGCCCTCCACCGGCTTGAATCGCGGGGCCGGCCAATTTCGCGTAGTCGGCGAGCGCCGCCGGGTTTGAGACCGAGCGGTACAGCACGATCCAGTATCCTCTTGCCATGGCTTCCTTCCGTGTGAAGAACGTTCGTAGATTTCGTAAATGCGGACGCTACTCTGCTGCTGCGCGGATGTCAAAGGCTGAAAACGCGGGCAGCCGGACTATAAATCGATTTGCCGGGCTTGCAGCACGGACTAGCTTTGTTGCTTCAAATTCCACGGAACATTTTCAGGGCTCACTCCGTATTAGCTGGCAGGAAGTCCGGAGGAGGTAACACAGGATGAGAGAAACCATGGGACGGCGAACGCAAATCACAACAGTGCTCTGTTTGCTGGCGGCGGCGATAGCGGCGCCCGCAATGGCTGGACCTGCGGAAAAATACGTGCACGTGAACGTCCAGGACGCGACGAAGAGCGAAAGCGTCAACGTAAACGTGCCGCTCCCGATGGCCGAGAAGATTTTGCCGGCCATCAATCATGGCGACTTGCACAACGGCATGGTCTCGATTCATAACGCGAATCTCAACGGAGTGGATCTTCGAGCGATACTCGATGCCTTGCGCACCGCGCCGGACAACGAGTTCGTCACAGTGAAAGGTAAGGATGCGGATGTCCGCGTGGCCAAGTCGAATGGAAATATCATCGTTCACGTGACGGACAAAAGTGACAAGAAGCAAAACGTGGACGTGACGGTTCCGCTGAAGATCGTTGACGCGCTCCTGGCCACCGCGAACAACGGCCAATTGAACATCGCGGCGGCGCTACAGGCCTTGAGCAACGCAGGCGATATGACGTTAGTCACGGTACGGAACCCGGGCCAAAAGGTCCGCGTGTGGGTGGATTCGCGGAGTACGCAGGACTAAACGCGTTAGAGAAACTAGAACGGGTGCGAGGGATCGCAGCCGAAAATCCGGAGCGAAGCGATGCTACTGCTTGGAAAGATCGTGCTGGGAGTGACCGGGGTGGCGCTGGCAGGCGCTGGCGCGCTATGCAGCGACGGTTTCGTCCAGGTAGACGTGAACGGAAAGACGCCGCAGGGTCATCACATCTACGTAATCGCCCCCGCGATGCTGGCTCCAATTGCCGTGCGCTTGGCGCCCCGATACGCTCTCGCGCAGACGGCTGAGCAAATGCAGCCCAACATGCCGGTGATTCGCGCGGTGCTGGCCGGTTTGCGCGATATGGACGATGGCGTGATCGTCGAAGTAAAGGAACCCGGCGAACACGTGCAAGTTTCGAAAGCGGGCGGCTCGATCGTGGTGGAGGTGGACGATCCCGGCGAGACCGTGCACGTATCCGCGCCAATTCGCGCCATATCGAGCACGATCGAACAAGTAGCCGCAGCCACTTCGATCCCGCTCTAGCGCTGGCCTAAGCCAGCGGGGCGCGGCGGGGGAATAGCGCGTCCTGCTCCAGTTTGCCGGTGTCGATCCCGCTGGCGGCCAGGCTACGGCTGATTTCCGTCCCATAGCTGCGCGCGATGCACAGCAGCACCGCTTCAGTGGTAAGGATGGGCAGCTTGCGGTCTCCATCGCGGTCGTGATGCGGAGCGATCTGCTCGGCCTGCTTGAGTACGTCTTCCAGCGCCACCGATTTTCGCAGCGGG
>JBOGNC010000067.1:0-16955 GCA_050747045.1 Candidatus Acidiferrales bacterium
GGGTCACGACCAGATATTATTGTTTCCACTCAATCCGGCGGCAAACTTTTGGCGTTGTTCTGAGGTAGGCAAGCCGCTGCACGTGGCTGCGAGGCAGACAGGAGCTGCGTCTTGACTGTGACGCTTGTGCCCGGCATGATCTCCGTGTGCAGCCGCCAGAGACAAAGAGGCTCGGCGATATTCTATATGCCGATAAGTCAAAGCTTCGTGTGCCCGAGGAGGACTGGCTAAAACTACTCCGAGCCATCGCCGCCGGTGATCAGCTTGCTTTGCACTCTCTGTTCGAGAAAACGCATCGGATCGTCTTTACGTTGATCGTGCGGATAACCATGAATCGAGAAACCGCCGAGGAAGTCACGCTTGACGTATTCTATGACGTGTGGCGAAAAGCCTCGACCTATGACCCCGCTAATGGATCCGTCGTCGGATGGGTCATGAATCAGGCGCGCAGCAGGGCGATTGATCGCTTACGGTTCGATCAGAGGAAGAAGAGAGTGAACCCGTATCCGCAAAGCTTGCGGTCGACAACAGACATCGTTGATCCTCAACAAGCCTGTCTGTTTGACGAGCAAAGCCGCTTGGTCCGGGGGGCACTCGAGGTTCTCACTGCCGAAGAACGAAAGGCGATTGAAACCGCGTTTTTCTCTGAACTCACTTATGAACAAACGGCAAGAAACTTGAATCAGCCGCTTGGAACCGTGAAAACGCGAATCCGCTCCGGACTGGAAAAACTCCGTGAAGCGCTGGAAGGAAAGTGAAGGGGACAGCATGAACTCGAGACCCGGCGCGCACAATCAAGAACATCTGGATCTCGTGTTTCTGTTTGCATTGCAGGCGTTTTCTCCGCGCGAGATGGCTTCGGTTGAAGCTCAAATCGTGTCATGCGAGGATTGCCGGCACGAAATCGAGACGCTGCGCCCTATTGTCAGATCGTTTGTGGGCTGGCCCACCGATGTATTGCGCCCAGCGGAACCGCTCTGGGGCCGGCTCGCGAAGCGCATCGCCAGTGAAGCGGCCACGCCGCCGTTCGTGCCTCCCTTGGAAGGCCCGGACAAACCAGAGTGGGAAGAAGCAGCGCCAGGTATCCAGGTCAAAATACTCGCGAGGAACTCGGAACTCGACAGCGTGAGCATGTTGGTCCGGCTTGATCCTGGAACCGACTATCCCGCGCACCGGCATGCGGGCACCGAAGAACTGCATCTCCTCCACGGCGTATTGAACGTTGATGACAGAACGCTATATCCCGGCGATTTCATCCACAGCGAGGCGGGCAGCGTCGGTCATCGCGTTTGGAGTGAAACCGGCTGTACTTGCTTTCTGATGACCTCGACCAAAGACACCCTTTTCTGATTTCTGATCAGCCCGCCATCGCCAGAACGAAGTTGAAGTCGTTTTAGTGAAACCCTGGGGTGAGGTCGCCGTCATGGTTCAAGGCAATCCAATTGGCACAACTTTTGACGCCTTTTGAGTCCATCCATTCACCCGTTCATACACCAACCGCAGTGGCAAGTCGCGTATAATCACTGCGCACTGTATGTCGGGGCGTAGCGCAGCCTGGTAGCGCGCCTGCCTTGGGCGCAGGAGGTCTGGAGTTCAAATCTCCACGCCCCGACCAAATCTCTTCAGCTCAATAACTTGTAGGTGAGCAATTTTTGCTCTGCTGCATTGTGGTGCAACTTGGGAACAATTAGAAAAAATCCGCGGCTAAACAGCGTCCGAACATCGAGCTAAGTCGATGCAAACATTGAAAACGAACACGGGCCGCCTGCGTGACAAGCAGGCGGTCTTTGGCGCTCGGTTCTACACTGAAATCAATGGCCTCATTCAGATTAGGTTTAAGGAGCCAATCGCTGACGGCTTGCGACGTTCTAGTCGCCGCAATCCGAGCAGTCCGAAGAACTATAGGTGAGGTCCACACTCGACCGACGATCGTGACAAGAAATTAATACCAGCAGACTGGGGGAATACTCTTGTACGTATCGGATAAAATTCCTGCGGGACTTTGGCGCCCGGCTTTATCTCGTGCCGTAGGTGAATCAATGCTGCACTCCGTAGCCAATGGTGCCAATGCTCCCATCCGTGGGTTCGTCGATGCCGCGCACGTCCGTTAGGCTTCGCACACTGCACTCAATTCGGTCGAGGCGTGCGAGTGCCGCTTCAACCGCAGAAGCCCCTTCCGTTTTGGCTTTGCGAGCTCGGTCGAGCGCGCGTTCAGCGATGCGGGTGACCTCGTGAAGCAGCTTTCGGATTTCGACCTCTAATTGTCCGCGGCTCTCTTGGACGCGATTTACTATGTCCGATTGGACGCGCGTGCTGTTCATCTCCGTCAAGTAATCGAGGAAGGCCCAAGCTTGCGCTTCTATCAGGCGATACATCTGCGCCAGTCCGAGAAGTACATCGCCAATGTAGCGCAAAGGCGAAGCAGGAAGCGCCACACGAAGCAACTGCTCAAACGTGAAGCGCGATGGAACACGAAAGCCACGATCCGCATCCAGTGCATCAGGCATTCGCGTAAACTCCGGTACCCCAGATTCAGCCAGCCGTTTTAGGAAATCGCTTCCGATATTCACAAATCGAGATGCAATTTTCCGGTATTCTTGCTCCGCATCAGCCTGCTCGTTTTCCAGCCAAGGCCGAACGTGACGTTCCGCAATGACCTGGGCTCTGCGAAAAGCGCTTCTGCGAAAGCTCGGCCCGTATCGTCGAGGCAATGTCGTTAACTCCTGTTCGAATTCCGCATGTACATTGGGCATTGTCACTGCTAAAAAGAGTCGTCGTTGTTCCAGAAACTTATCGGAAACGCGATGCTCTTCGCTCATGAACAGATAAGAGACATCGCGTAGCGAGCGTTCAGCGTCAGAAATCGTCTCGCGTAGTTTCCGAATTCGCAGTTCGGATTCCTCAAGGGGGCATAGGAGAGCTTCTCTATCTTCCGAAATGATCGTGAGCAATTCTGCGGCAAGCCGCTTCAGGCCCCTCTCGGCGGCGGCCTGCACGAGGTCGCGGCCCGATTCTCGAACAAGAGCGTCAAGCGCCGCGATCAGTTCCGGCCAATCGCGAGAGGCATCTGCATTCCGGAGCCGCTCTTCGGCACTCACTTCGTATATGCGTTCAATAGCGCGGTGTAGTTGCTTTTCGAGCATCCTGGTTGCGAATACTTTCGCGATCTTCCGCTCCTCGTCCGACGTCCGGTCAGCCTTGTTCAGAACAACTACGAAGGTCCCTGTCTGTCGTCCGACATTGCCGACCAAGTTTAATTCTTCTCCAGAAATGGGAGGGTCCGCTCCGATGACCACGATGGCAGCGTCGATGTGAGGCACGAATGCATGTGTGGCTGCGGTGTTTCCGGTAAAAACAGAGCCAAGGCCGGGCGTATCCACAAAGCACATTCCTTGTGCCAGAAGCGGGCTGGGCGAAAACACCTCGACACCGATAACGCCCTTTTCGTTTTCGGGATTCAATTCCTCGGATACGTACTGCGGTAGGTCCTCGGGGCGAATATCGGTCCATTTGCCGCCACCAAAACTTATGCGAGCGTGTCGGGACGTGCCATACCGTACGACTGTGGGGACCGTGGTGAGAGGCAACACTCCGGTGGGTAAAATCCGATCACCCAACACAGCATTTAAGAGGGTGGATTTGCCGCGCTTAAATTGGCCGAGGCACGCGACGTAAAACCGCCCCTCCGCAGTTCGCTGGGCGAGTGCGGTGGCTTCGTCGTGGACGCGCTCTGAACCAAGCTCTACGCCCAACTCGGCCAGCTGGAAAAGCGGTTGGTCCGCGCCTACATGAGCGGAAGAGAGTTCCGGCCCAGTACGCGGCGCTTTCATGACGAACATCTCGGAAGCGCCAAGAATCGACTGCCGCGCAGCAAATAATCGACGTGAAGCAATTTCATTTTGATCCGCTCGCCATAATGGTAGCGAGGGTTCGCGGCCAACTCGCACATCTTCACAATCGAGCCCGGCAAACGGTTGCTAAGGTGTAGTAAGTCTTCACGGAACTCATCCAGGTCGAACGAGTTGAGCCCGAACTTCTCTATACAGCTCTCCAGCAGTTCCCGCGCAGCACCGTCGGAAAGCGGACCTAAATGGATTCGGTACTCGTCGGTCCAATACAGGCTCCAGGCAAAACCGATTTCTGCCTGCGAATAGCCGCTTCCGGCAAGATAAACAGGCGTTTTTGTCCGGTACATGATTTCCTTAAGCAGCTGAGCAAACGCGTGCGAGATGGGCGAAAGGTGGTCCAGGAAAAAGCCATAGTCGCCCTGACCGGCGGCTGTAAAAAGAATCCCACGCAACCGCAGAACGGACTGCGCGTTGACCCATCGGGAGAGCGTCGCCTCTCCATGCCCATCCGCTTGAACTTTCTTGCGTACGAGTGGATCGCCGCCAGAATAAAGTCCGCGTATGAGGTGCTCGATCAATTGACGGCGGCTGGCTGGCCCCGACCAGGAAATGCACTTGCGCCGCTCGCTCTCGGGAAGATCAGCGAGCAGTTTCGTAATCAGGAAGGTTTTTCCGGAATCCGCAGCACCCCAAATCAATTGGCTCCTGCGTTTTTTAAGGGCGGCTCGCAGACTTCTGATTTCGCTCTCGCGACCAATTAGGCGCTCGTTTGCTACGTTCGTCTGTGCGATATGCGTGCTGCCCACCGACATCCAATCCTCACCTGCTCCAGCATCCGGCCACTAAGACCGGGTGCCTGCTTGGTGGACGTATTTGATCACCTCGACATCTGAGGTGGCGATGAGTCCTTGGTCGACGACTTGGTCGAGGAAAGGAATCAGCTTTTCGATTTTGTCTTCGGAATCAACCACGCTGACCATCAGCGGGGCGTCGTGAGAAAACGACAGCACGTGCGAGCGGTGTATCAGGCTGCTTGCGCCGTAGCCGGCGATCCCACGGAGGACGGTGGCTCCCGCAATGTCCAATTCCCGGCACTTCTCCACAATGACTTGGTAAAGGGGCTTATCCTTCCACTTGTCGTCCTCTCCGAAATAAATCCGAAGCATCTTGGCTTTTCCGGCAAGTTTCATTGCCGCACCTCCTTTCTTCGGTCGTCGGATACAAAGTTGTGCGTGTACTTGACAATGTTCACATCAGACAGAACGACGAGACCCTGCTGCACCATCTCATCGAGGATCGGAAAATACGCCTGTAGTTTTTCTTCGGTATCAACCACGGAAAGCATCACAGGGTGGTCGTGCGAGAGATGTAGCGCGGAATCTTTGTGGATTCGACGATTCGCACCATAGCCCAGAATCCCTTGGTACACGGTCACCCCTGCAATGTCATTGGCCCGCATGCTTTCGATCAGGGCTTTATGTAGCGGCTTGTCATGCCACTTATCATTCTCACCGATGAAAATTCTCATGAGTTTCGCCTTGCCCTCGCGTTTCAAGGCAGGCAACGACTCCTGCGGTACCTTCTTCTTCTCAACTTCCGCGGGCTTCACGACCATGGTGTCCTGAATCTCAATCAGGCCCGTTCCCGCCAGCTGTTTGAGTTTGGGCAGAATCTCGTCGACCTTTTCGGCAGATTCGATAAACTCAATTTTCATCGGCAGGTCGGCGGTGAGAACCTCGATTCGGGTTGTGTGGAGATGGTGGTCCGCTCCGAAGCCGGCGACACCTCGGACGACGCTCGCGCCGGAGATGCCGTGGTAAAACAGAAAATCCAAAATCGCTGAATAGAGCGATTGCCCGTGGTACTTGTGGTCTTCCCCAACGTAGATGCTCACCTTTTTGGCCGGACCAGCTGTCAGCATTTTCCCCTCCCTAGCTTTCTATTCCGCGCTGCGCAACCAGGAACTCGGCAGCGCGTCCGAGGACGCCTCCTCCTGAGTGACTACCTTGCTTCACCCGCTGCAGGAAGTCCTCAAGCAGTTCCACCATGTCCCCGCTGTTTCTCGTTATGAGTTCCTGAATGCTCTTTTGCAACGGCTCGGGTAGCCTAGCCATTACTTCGTGGCCATGACGCGAGCAGAGCATGCCGTTGTCGTGCAACCACGAACGCAGTCTCGGTTGTTGCAGCTGCTGAGCTATCTCTACGAGCCGCCGCTCCTTTTCCTTGTGCATTCTGTTACAAAGATCGCACTCTTCGGGAAGCGGCGAGGCCGGTCGCCATGCTGGATCAAGAATAGCCTTCAGAAAGATTGCGGCCACCGATTCTGCGGGTGCGGAATTTGCCACGACCCAACCGTGCGTGTTGCAAAATCGTTGACACTCCTCAGGCTTTAAGTGTTTGAGCAAATCGTTTTGGAACTCGCGTAGCGCCGCGCATACTGGGCAGGCGCTCCGGCTGGCAATACTCGTTATCGATAATCTAGTTGCCTGCGCTTCATGTGTCATCCGATTGTCCTTCCGGTGATCACTCCGAGCCATACCGAAACAAATCCGACCGCGACGCTCAACGCGATATTCAAGCCGGCGATGAGAAACTCGCCGTCCTGAAAAACGCGAAAGCTCTCGTATTCAAAGGACGAGAAGGTGCTGTACCCGCCGAGAAACCCGACGACCATCAAATACCGCCAGTTCGGGCTCCAATGCGCTCTTTCCGCGAAAAGAGTCACGATGAATCCAATCAAAAAAGATGCCGTAATATTGATGACGAACGTACCATAGGGAAACCGTGTGCCCAACCGGGTGCTGATGTAACCTCCGGCCCAGAACCGCAACATCGATCCGATTGCTCCCCCGAGAGCCACGACTAGGTATTTGGTCATGAGAATGGTCTATTTCTGCTCCTTTCCACGTGGTCATGCGCTTTTCTCCTGCGTCGTTGGAATTTCCCAGGGCGACGACGCACCGGCATCACTGCTTCCCGTCCTCTCTGGCCTTAACTGCATCAGGCTCTGCTGCAGGGCAGCGACCTCTTCCTTAGTAAGTTCGCGCTCCCCCAAGGCCTGCTCCGCATGTGCGCGATAACTCTCGGCGTAAGTTTCGAATTTCCGTCTGAGGTCACCGAAAACTGAGTTCGACCAATCTCCCAGAAGATTCCAATAGGTTTCCAATGCCTGAAAAAATGTTGCCGGCAGTTGGCGTGAAATTCTGCCAGACACCCAGCTTGTCGCAACGCGCTCGCCGAGGATCTGAGCCGATCGAGGGCGCGAAACCGTCATGGCGAACGAAGGGCATCCGAATAGCGGCGTGCCCCTCACCAAAGCCTCGAATTCCCGTTCAGCCGGAACATCGGAGAGTTCCAGGCTGGCGGCACATCGCCGAAGCTCGATGCCAAGCTGTTGAGCTAAGGCAGTAACTTCGCCTTGCAGCTTTCGCGCTTCGACCTGAATTGATTGTGTGATGCTGTCGCGGATGAGCTGGCTGGGCACGACGACTCCATAGCTGCCGTTCTTCCAAGCGTGCAGCAAGCGTCTAGCCGCTTCTTCGGCTAGGTCAGGAGCGTTCTTCCGTGCAGCATCTTCTGCGGCAGAGCGTGTAAATCTTGAACAGATGGCGCGAGTGTCTTCAATTCTTCCGGTCATCGTCCTAAGCAGTGCTTCCGCTCCTTGCGCTTGCTCTCGTGATTTCGCCGATGATTGGCTGCTTCGTCTGAGTCGAAGTTCCAGGGATGCCACGACCGAATCCCGCAGAGCTCCGATTTTGCGACGCGAGGAAGCGGCTCGCAATTCTTGTGAACGGGCATAGAGCGGCACGATTTGTTCTTCAAACCACCGATTCAACATCTCTCGACACGATGGCAAGACGCTCACGGGGTGAACGGGAACCTGCAAGTTGCACTCAGACTGTATGTGGTCTCTTACATACGTGGTCATACGTGCGCGATCTTCCGCTCCGACCAAATCCGCTTTGCTAAGAAGCACGTTGATCGGTATTGCAGCCTCTTGAAGCGTGAGAATTGTTTGAAGGTCATCGGCGGTCAACGTGGAACCGGCGTCGATCAGAACCATGCCGAGATCGCACTTTGGAAGGTACGCCAGAGTCTCCCTTGCGCCGCTCGTAGCGAGCGAGCCGAGCCCTGGCGTATCCACAAAGCTCACTCCCCCCTGGAGTCTGCGCGCGGGAAGGGCGAGTACGAGGCTGACGACGTGTTTCACGTTTCCGGGATTTTCCTGCTCTGTCGCGAACTCCCGCAGTTGAGAGACATCTACCCTTTTTCGAGGCGTTTCCGAGAACCAAACGGTAAGCGCAGGCTGGTCCGCATAAGTGATGCGTGTGGGCACGGCAGTGATCGGTGTCACGCCAACGGGCAGAACATCGGTTTCCAGAATCGTATTCAGCAGCGATGATTTCCCGGAACTGACGCGCCCAAATACCGCGATTTCAAAGCTCTTGTCTTCAGCCCGGTCAAGAATGGCCGCGATAGCTGGCCGAAACTCGACCAGTCCGCGGTCGCGAACCGTCTGCTCGATCCTTTTAAGAAACGTCAGATCGTTCCCCGATGATTCGAGGCGCTCCAGGCGCGTCTTGAGATCCTCGCCGAGGCCGCCTGAAACGTATCGGTCAAAGCGCTGGATGAGTCCGGCCAGTTCACCCACGATTCCGTTCAATTCAGTAGCCACGCTTACCGGCACCTCTCCGTAGCCCCGCATGTACTTCGGCTTGAGCTCCTCTGCGGCGATGTCGATGGCTCCGAGGTTGACATGAACAGCTCGGGAAGCAGGAATCGATGGCTTCTCCCGCGCGATGCCTTGCCCTTCCACAACACGAATCAGTTGCGCCCGAACTCGGGCGATATAGTCCTCAATCGTTCGGCGCTGTGCGGGCAGGATGTCAGGGATGTAACGCGGAAAGGCGGCTTTCGAGCCGGTAGTATTCAGAATCTCTTCGATGTCGGAGAGAAGCTTGTCGACATACTGGCACGTGATGCGTAGGCGATTAGCCTGGAATGGGTTCAGCGTTTCGCGCGCTTTCTGCTCTCCTGATTCCATCCGAATTACCTATCGAACGCTACGAGATACGACGCGTTTCTTTAACGCCTGTTGGAAGGATTTTCAGTGCGAAGGAGGGACGAGCAACGGGGCACAAGTGACTCCTCGCAGGTTGAAAAACCCTCGTAGGAGTCATCTGCCCCCTCTAGGGGCGGTTTAGGGTGAACTCCAACACCCGTAACAACGTCATTATTTTCCGTTCAGACTTTTAAGTCAACACTCTCGATTAAAGGTCCTCCTCAACCTAATTGGTCCCGGACGGACGAACATTCGGCTGCCCGACCAGCAGGTTTAGCCCCTTTTCGGGCGAGCCCAGCTCTTCGTCCGTCACCAACTCCATGTGACGACCACCATGGCGCAAGGCAAATCGCTCCATGTTTTCGGCGGTTCGCTTCAAAACCGAGGCCGATTGCACCACCATTCGGACCGCCAAATCACTACTTGAGAGTCTCTCAATAATTGCTTGGAGATGTTTTAGACAGGCACAGGGGAGCTCCGTGTCGCTCGGTCGTATTTCCTGGTTGTGACGAACGAACTGGTCCAGAGTCTCAGCCTCGACTTCGGCAACGGCCTGGCACGCGCTGCACTTGCGGGCACTGGGAACAAGTTGTTCGAATCGCTCTTTCCAATCGGCTCGGAGCAGGTCCTCGGGCACGAGCGATTGCAGCTCTTCTGCGATGAGCAGAAGGGTATTCGGATAGCCCGAAGCGATGCCCTGGGGGGAGGCGAGCCGAGCGTATTCACGCGTGTGCAGCGTACAAAATCCGGAGCGCGACGCGTGAAATAACTGCTGGTCGCGACTATGACTTAAATCGTACTGGAATTGACTCATGAATTTGAACGTTGCGTCTGCCATGCGTCTACATACAAAACAGGAGGAAATTTTCACGGACCTTTTTGAGTTCCAGACGGCGGACGCGACTGTCCCTGGGGCACTCGCGATCTCATCACTCAGCATTTCACCGCGAATCTTGAGGCGCACTTGTTGAAGACGCGCTCGCAGTGCCTCCTGATTGGGTAAGTTGGCGAGAGCGAGGAAAGGCTCGATGCGATCAGACATCGTGGTGAGGAAATCGCGAGCATGTTGGTTCAGGAGATACTCGATAAGCGCCCTTTCGAAATTCGGCAGTCCGCTCCTTTCCAGCCTCTCCACATCTCCTTCGAGTCGAGCCGCAAGGCCTTCGGAGGCAGACACCGGGAATATCGGAACCTCGTCCGAGCCGAACTCCCGAGCCATGCGCGAGCGGATGAACTGGAGAACCTCCTCGCGTTGCTCACTAACACACAAATCTTCTTTATTGGCGACAACGAAAATGCGACGGCGCAGTTCTCGCGCGCCTGCCAAGAACACGATTTCTTCCTGCGATAGTGGGAATTCGAAGCTCGTCACTAGAACGAGCGCGTCGATCTGCGGTAGAAAGCGATGTGTTGTTTCCGTATTTTCGAACACTGCCGAGCCCAGGCCCGGCGTATCAACGAAGAAGGCCCCTCGACGCAGTAATTCGGCTGGAAGTTGCACTTCAGCTAGATCAATCTTTCGCTGATTTCCCGGATTGCCGTGCTCCGTAATCCACTCCGGCAGTTCTGAGAGCGGCACGTCGTGGGTCAGATTACTGCGTTCGAAATGCAGCCTGAGGCGTTCGTGAGTGTTGTAGCTCACAGCTGTGACTACGGAAGTCACGGGCACCACTCCTGTCGGTAAACGATCCATTCCTAGCATCGCGTTCATGAGGGTGGATTTTCCGCGGCTGAATTGACCGGCTAGCGTCAAATAGAACCGGTCTTCAGCGAGACGCTGGAGAAGTGACTGCAAATCTCTTTGCAGACCCTCGTGTTTTGTCTGCCACGCAGCCGAATTTGCCTCGCGAATCAAACTCGCCAAATCAAACTTCATCGCTTCATAATCACCGAGCCGTGCGTCTGTATGTTCCGCTGGTATCTTCGGGTGAGCGTGTGAGGTCGACGTGGTGGATTCCGCATTCATCTTTGTTGGCATGCGTGCGCGGCCTCCAAAGCTTGCTCGCGGAGGTTAACAAGCAACCGAAGCACGGTATCAAGCGCCTGTTGCCTGCGATCCACTTTCGTTCGCTGAGCGATCTCTTCTTCAATTGGTTGTCGCGTCAGATCGAAGTGCTCGGCCAGGGCCGTCCGGGCTTCGGTTCTGAGAAACCAGTTGGCAGCTGGCAACATTTCCATCATGCGACGAACAGCATTTCGCCTTTCGGGAGCCGGCGCGTCCTGCAGAGCAATGCGCGCAACCGTGATTACGATGTCTGGATCACTCTCATTCAATGAATGGCTCAACCTCTCCCATTCGTCCTCCCGCAACTCCAAGTCAGCAAGGATTCGAAGAGCCCAACGGCGCCGCTGAAGACTGGACGGAGTCTCCTCCTCGCATGACGGATCAGGTGCAGTTGCCGCTTCGACAAGGCCGGGACGCGCCATTTCGCCTAGGTTGCGAATGGCTTCCTCCGCATATGGGCGGCAAACGCCGTCTCCGAGCGCCCAAAGAAAATACGGCATCGTTTCCGGCCTTCTGAACTTCCCAAGCGACTCCACCACTCCGGGGAGCAAGTGGTCCATTGCAATATTTGTGAGGCACCTGAATACATCTTCCGTCTGCCAACGAGCGAGTTGCCGCGCGGCAGTACTGCGTACGGCATCCTCGCCCATGCGAACAACGGCATCTGGTAGGTGTGCCGGATCGCGAAGATATTCGATCAGCACATCCTTTGCTCCAAGTTGGGCGAGCGTCTCGACCGCTAATTGTCTCGGTTGATAAATGCCGCGCGGGAGTCCGTTGAGAAGGAAGGATCGCAACGGAGGAATCGTCCGCTGCCCGCAACCGAGGAGAGCAGCCGCAGCTAAGGAGCCGCTTTGAAGCGACTCTAGGCCTCTTACCTGGGCATCAATCTCTTCATCCGTGAATTCTCTAATGGTCATCGTTCTTCCAGCGCGCATACACGTCTTTGCCGGCGTAGCGCGCGGTACCGCCTAGTTCATGCTCGATTTCGAGCAGACGGTTGTATTTCGAAATCCGTTCTCCGCGACTTACGGACCCCGTTTTGATTTGATGTACGTCGGTAGCGACGGCGAAATCAGCTATGGTCGTGTCGTCGGTTTCTCCCGACCGGTGAGATATGACTGCCGTGTAACCGTGGCTTTTTGCCAGCTCGATGCACTGCATTGTTTCGGTGATCGTGCCAATCTGGTTGAGCTTAATCAGAATCGAGTTCGCAATTCCACGCTGGATGCCTTTTGCAAAGATGTCTGGATTGGTGACGAAGATATCGTCGCCGACCAATTGGACTTTTCCACTAAGTTGCTGTGTCAGTTGTGCCCATCCATCCCAATCCTCCTCAGCTAGCCCGTCTTCCAGAGAATGTATTGCGGGATAGCGCTTCAACCAATCTGCCCACAGCGCAATCATTTCGCGCGACGACTTTTTCGATTGGTCGGACTTGCGGAAGACGTACTTGCCGTCTGCGTAGAATTCACTCGCGGCCGGGTCCAGGTTAATGGCGATGTCATAGCCCGGGCGATACCCAGCCTTCTGAATTGCGCTCTCTAGAAGCTCCATCGCTTCTTCGTTTGACTTCAATCGCGGGGCAAATCCACCTTCGTCGCCGACGCTCGTCTCATATCCCTTCTTGTGCAAGATATCCTTCAAGGCATGAAAGGTTTCGGAGGCTGATTGGAGAGCCTCGGCGAATGTGGAAGCGCCAACCGGAGCGATCATGAATTCCTGAAAATCGACGCTATTGTCGGCGTGTCTGCCACCATTCAAAACGTTGAACATTGGCACTGGAAGCACATAAATATCTCGGCGAGCCAAATACCGATACAGGGGCTCATTTCTCTCCGCGGCGGTCGCCCTGGCTGCGGCGATAGAGACTCCGAGGATTGCATTCGCGCCAAGGCGAGACTTATTCGGTGTCCCGTCGAGAGCAATCAGCCTCTCATCGAGCACCTTTTGCTGTGAGGCATCCAGCCCAATCATCGCAGGCTGAATGATCTTCAGGACGTTTTCGACCGCTTTGCGGACTCCTTTCCCGCCGTATCTCTTGGGATCGCCATCGCGTAGCTCGACCGCCTCATTCTTGCCTGTCGACGCTCCCGAGGGAATTTTGGCGAGCCCTCTCGCACCGCTGTCCAGCAACACAGCTACCTGAATCGTAGGATTTCCTCGAGAGTCGAGGATTTCCAGGGCATCCAATCTCACGATCTGTGACATTCGCGTTCGCTCCGTTGTGAAGAAACATCCTGCAACCCGGCGTACTGATCCAGGTCCTCGGATTGGTTCATGGCCGTGTCGCCATCTACACCAAATATTTCCCGATACAGATCCTCGCCATAGCTGGTTTCAAGTGGCTCGCCTTCAGTGATTTTAAAAGTTCGCGTTCCGTCTGGCTTGCGCTCTGCACGGAGAAAGACGACGTCGGTACGCTGCTTATTGAAGAACGCGCTGGCAAACTCGAACAGATGAGTCACATAGAAAAGCCTGACCCCCTTTTCGAGCAGCCCGGAGACAATCTGCCGCGCGATTTCTGAACCTTCGCGTTCATTTGTCGCCGCGAATGACTCATTGAGAAACAGCATTGCATTCGGGACGATGTGCTCAACAATTTCATTCATCCGGGCGAGTTCCTCGTCAAATTGTCCGCTCTGCATGGTCACGTCTTCTTCCCGCCTGTAATGGGTGAATAGGGTCGGGCAGACATCGCCCACAAAGGACTCCGCCCCGACAAACATGCCGCATTGCATCATCAGTTGTGCGGCCGCCACGGAGCGAAGAAAGCTCGACTTTCCTCCCTGATTAGCACCGGTAATAACGACGAGGCTCTTCCCGTTGATATCAGCCGTGTTGCCAACCACCCTGCCATCCATTCGCAGGGATAGTGTCACGTCGCACAGTTCCCTGAAACGATGCTGCCTTCGTCCAGTCTCAACAGGTACGGGAAAACACAGAGGCTCGCCTTTTCCCACAAGTTTGGCATATAGATTTGTGCAGGCGATGTAGAACGCGAGTTCAGTTCTAAGCATCTTGAAGAAACACAACACGTGATCGGCGGATTCGGTAAGCGCCACGGCGACACGACTGATTCCTCTATGGCGCATCTCCGAAAGAATTCTCGCGCCCGCCTCGTCCCGCTCGTGGACGCGAAATGTATAACCGGGTGGGCCTTTTCGCAGAAGCCTCTCAAACCAATTGCGCTTTCTATCTGAGGGCTTGCGTAAGATAAACTCCGCACTCTCGTTGCAATCGCCCAATCGGGCGCTCAGCAAAATGCCTTTTTTGAATTTCGATATGCTGAGGTGATCCTGAATGCTGAGCAAATACTCCTCATTCAGTTCTCTTTCCAGCATCCCAAATAACGTGGTGAACGCCTCCGAGTTGAAGCCGCTCGCGTGTGCTGCGGCGGTATCCCGCAGTTTTCTAAGCATTCCGACAAGCATTTCGAGCAAGTCAGTGGCGCTGTATAACAACGAAGACGGGTAATGGCTTGTTATGCGCCATGTTTTCCTTTTCGTTGCCTCGATGGCGCTTACTACAAGGCCGTAAATTTCGGCAATAACTCCGGCATTCTGTAGACAATCCTTCAGCGCCTGCTGCCGATATAAGATCGTATCGACTTCGTTGGCTGGTCCGCACAAGAGCGCCGCTTGTGCGACGTTAAACAGAAATCCGTCATTGTCGGCCATCGTCTGTAGCAATGTGTTCAGGTCCAGATCCTGAATCAGCTCTCGGACGCCCGAGGGCGGACGCTCATTCACGTCAAAATCGTGATCCGGGTGCATTAGGAGTGCCTTCATGCCCGCACTCGCTCCTGAATGCAGTTATAGGTCACGCGATATTTCTCGGCGATGGCAAGTGCGTATGCCAGTCCATCCGCCGGTCTGCGCTCGATTTTGTACGTCCGCTGCGCAGGATTGTTCGGATCAACAGTGCTCACCATGCTGACGGTCTTTTCATTAAGCGAAGCTAACTTATCGAGGAAAGTCACGCAGACGGCCAGAGAGCCTATGTCCGAAATTCGCGCGATGACCCTCTTCCCTAAGTAAATTGCGTCCTTAACCGTAGTGGAAGAGAAGATTTCGTTCATCACAATGATGCTGCTGGACGTGGCATGGTCCACGATTTCCCGAATCCGAATCAGGTCATCTTGGAGTTTGCCGCGCAGATTGCCGGGGTCTTCAGCCCGCTCGAAGTGTGTAAAAAGCTGATCGAACAGGAATAATCGAGCCTCTTCACCCGGCACCGGGCAACCCAAACCGGCCAAGTAATGTAGTTGCCCGAAGGTGCGCGCGAATGTCGTTTTGCCGCCCTGATTCGGCCCGGAAACAACCAGGATGCGCTCCGCGCCATGCAAAAAGAAGCCATTCGTAACGACTCGTTTTTTCTCCTCGAGCAATTTGCCCGCTAATGCGAGATCGAATGTGTGGAAGGCTCCAACTTCCTTTGTGGTGTGTGAAACTTCGGGCAAACAAAAAGCGAGACCGGCCCGACGCAGCCTTGCAACGTGGTTGAGATATGCCACGTAGAATTGGACCTCGCGGTCAAATTTCGCGACCGTTTTGTCCAGGTAATCTTGTCGGCTGTTGTAAAAGGTTTCGAGCGAATTGAACACATCGGGAAAGAGTAAGGCGACGCGGTCTTGAACCTGCGCCTCGATGTGATTCATCCCAGACCATCCGGGAACTTCAAGTTCGTGTCTCGTGGCTCGGTCCCGCCGGAATTTCGCGAACGTTTGCTCCACGGCGACGGTATAGTCGGGCTCCCCTGTGTAGTTCCGAACCGTCACGCTTCCGTCGTTCAGCAGCAAGGCGTATGTGACATCTGATAAATCCAGCGCAAGCTGGCTAGTTTCCGACACAATTCCCTGGAAGGTTGAGGACGCGATGTACTCGGCGAGGTAGCACCGAAAACCACGAAGACCTCGCGATCTTATATCGCGGGCGGTGAGGTCGTCGTTCAAACCCTGCACTGCTTCACAATACGTGCCGACCGCTGCAAGAAATCGGCGCGTCATTGCATGCTTGTAAGACTGAAATTGTTTCGATTGCGTCAGAAATGTACGCATCCGCCGCATTCTGTGCGAGAAGGACTCCACTGCCTGCATAACTGGCTTGTCGTCCAGGTCCTTCATCACCTCTTGCCGATAGTGAATCGCGTCGAGATCAGTTAGGCGGGTGTAATAGAAAGGCTTGAGTTCGTATTCTTCGAATCCCGAAGTAATTGAGTCAACGATCTGATCGAGGTTAAGGTCAGGAAAGAACGGGGGCGCTCCGAGTGTCTGGGGTGGTGCGCTGTTGGCATCCTGGAACAAGATGCTGCCGAACGGCATCGCGACATCCTTCGCCGACCTGAGCAAACGCTCAAAATCCACCTGCAACTTCAGGTCGACTGCGTCTGGGGAAATTCGCGGCGCGGGACGACATGACTCCGCGACAAGAATTCCCTTGTCAGGAGTCATCATCTGCCCCAATTCGGAAGGACAGCGGTTAAGGCCGAACTCCTTGGCCCTCTTTCATCTCCAATATATCAGCTCAGAATTCGAAGTCAACGGCGCGACGGCGCGCTCTGCGGTTGGCCGTTCATGAAAAGTTGCACGGCTGGTTTTGACAGGACAATGCATTGCTGCCGGAGTTGTGTGGGTGTTTGTCTGGCTAGCGGCCGGTCGCGGCGTCGCCAGCATATACTCCCTACTTGTTTCCGCGTGGAACCAGGCCGTTGAGACTTGAGGTGAACATATGAAAAAGCCAGGAATTGTGATTGAAATCCCAGGGTTCGGCACCCGCGAAATTCAGAGGGTGATTAGCGATTACACCGGGACGCTATCGACCGGTGGAAGGCTCGGAAGCGGAGTTCGGGACAAGCTTCTGAAACTTTTAAAGCGCGTGGACATCGGCGTAATCAGTTCAGACTCTTTCGGCACCGCCGCCAGCGAGCTCGCGGGCATTGTGGAACCGGAAATCCTAAGAACCAATAGGCATGACATGGAAAAACGGGATTACGCTGCGCGCTTTGATCTGGGAAATGTCGCCGCCTTCGGGAATGGCAA
>JBOGNC010000068.1:0-16654 GCA_050747045.1 Candidatus Acidiferrales bacterium
GTGGCAAGCCTCTCCGGTCGCCCTCCGGGCTCCCTACGACGCTTCCCGCTGCGGAAGAAAAACAGAACCCAGACGTGTAACGGATGTCCTGATACGCGGTGTAACGCATGTCATGATACAAAACAGCTTCAGCTCTGACAAATACACTCGTGTAAGAAATGGGCTTTAGCCCCTGAGGACTCCGTATTCGCTCCATCTTCATTGCGAACAATAAAACGCGCTATTCATGCGAAAATACCGCCGCATGAACCGACGCTTGACCCCGCGCCAACTCCCAAAATTCCAGCGCAGCCTCCTCGCCTGGTATCGCCGCCACAAACGCAACCTGCCTTGGCGCGCGAGCCGCGATTCCTACCGCATCTGGGTCGCCGAAATCATGCTGCAGCAAACACGCATCGCCGCCGTTCTTCCCTACTACGAACGCTTTCTCGAAAAATTTCCAAATGTCGGTTCCCTGGCTCGCGCACCGCAGCCCGACGTGCTGCGCCTCTGGTCCGGGCTCGGTTATTACAGCCGCGCTCGCAATCTTCACGCCGCTGCGCGCGCAATCGTTGCGCAACACGGCGGCGAATTTCCGCGTACGCTCGAAGCGACGCTCGCGCTTCCCGGCATCGGCCGCTACACCGCCGCAGCGGTTCTAAGCATCGCCTACGACGTTCCTCTCGCCGTGCTCGACGGGAACGTCGCCCGCATCCTCGCGCGGCTCAACGCCATTCGCGGCGACCTGCGCGCCCCGCGCCGCTGGCGCCAGCTCGGGCGCGCAGCCGATCAACTTC
This sequence comes from Candidatus Acidiferrales bacterium, assembly GCA_050747045.1. Classification (GTDB taxonomy): domain Bacteria; phylum Acidobacteriota; class Terriglobia; order Acidiferrales; family UBA7541; genus Palsa-295. The sequence goes on from JBOGNC010000068.1 coordinate 777, forward strand.
TCGCGCATTCCGCGCCCGGCGACTGGAACCAAGCCCTCATGGAACTCGGCGAAACCATCTGCACGCCGCAAAATCCGCGCTGCACCGCATGCCCCGTCGCCAAGCACTGCCTCGCCCGCGCTCGCAATCTCACCAGCGCCATTCCCACGCCGCGCCGCAAACCAAAAGCCGTCCAAGTCCGCATCGCCGCCGCCATCCTCAGCGATCCTCGCGGACGTACCCTCCTCGTCCGCGATCCCGGCGCTCATGATGACGTTCTCTTCTCCCGCATGTGGCAATTCCCCGCCATCGAAGTCTCGCGACATCCTCGCGCCGAGCTTGAAAGGCATCTCCGCGCCACTCTCGCCCTCAACGGCACTCCGCTCGCGCTGCAAGCCCTCCCCGCCGCCCGCCACGGCGTCACCTTCCGTAACGTCACCCTACTCCCATTCCTGGTCCACCTCGCGCGATTGCCCAAGCCGGCCGGGTCTCACGTGCTCCCCCTGAGCCAGCTCCATACCGTCCCTATCTCCAGCGCCACCCGCAAGGTCGCCGAAGCAGCCGGTAGTCGACCTCTACCTGCCGACTTGACCAAAACCACTCAGGAGCGACCCGGAAGCCGGACACAGTCACGGAAGCCCAGGGTACCGAACGGCGCTCAACCAGAGGCGTTGTGAAGCTTCACAGGCCATGCTGGCGCACGGCCCTTACCGGCAGAAATCGCTCGATTCCCGCGCGGCCCGAAAGAATGCGCCGTTAGCCGATTCGCATCCCGCTCCAGCGTCCCCGCGACAGCCAGCCGGCCGCCGGTGTTAGCATCGAATAGCCATGGCCTCCGCAGTGCACACCAGTTCACAAGTGATCGCACCACCGCTTCCCGCGGTTCAGCGCTATTTTGAAATATCGTTGTTCCTCCTGGTAGCCACCGGCGTAATCGCCGTCGTGTCCACTGGAAAGCTCGATCCCGTCTCCACCTTCGCTCCGCCCGCCGTGCTGGTCTATAAAGCCGTACGCTTGTGGCGTGGACGCGGTCCGGAGTTGACTTCCCGCGTCGCTACGGGCCTGGTTCTTGCCTATTTTCTGTTCTTCCCGTTCGATCTCTGGGGCCTCTCACGCAACATGGCCGCGGACGCACCCAACCCGCTCATGTACGCGGCCCTGCTCGCCACCATTCATTTGCTTCTGTTCGCTACGCTGATCCGCCTTTACTCGGCGCGGACCAGCCGCGACAACGCCTTTCTCGCCCTGCTGGCCATCGCCGCGATGCTAGCGTCGGCGATTCTCACCGTGGGAACAGACTTCCTGGCCGCGCTCGCCGTTTTTCTGGTGCTGGCCGTCTCCACTTTCGTTGCTCTCGAAATACGCCGCAGCGCCATGGGCGCCGTCTCGCCCACCATCGATTTTGGTTCGCCGCTCGCGCGCCACCTCAACCGGGCTCTTTTCGCCATCTCTGTTTTCGTAGCCGTCAGCGCCTTGGCTTTGGGCGGCCTCTTGTTTTTCTTGATTCCACGTTTCACCACCGGCTACCTGAGCGCCCTTAATTTGCGCCCCAGTTTGATGACCGGCTTCAGTGACGACGTGACCCTCGGCGAAATTGGCCAGATCCAGCAGAGCACTTCCGTCGTCATGCGCATCCATGTGAACGGTAATCCCACCCGCGCCCAGGACGTTCACTGGCGCGGCATCGTGCTGACCAATTTCGACGGCAGGCACTGGTTCACTCCGGCCTGGCAGAAGGAAGTAATCAGCGCCACTCCCGACGGCGAATACAAATTCCCCCCGGCCGAGCTCCACGGCGGAAAACTCGTCGCCTTGCGCTACACGGTTCTGATGGAGCCTGCCGCCACGGACGCGATCTTCTTCGCTCCGCGCATCGCCGACATTCGCGGGCGCTTCTCCGATTCCGTATCCCGCCCTGGCGGTATCCCTGTTTCAGGCTTCCTGGTGCGCGATCTGACTGGCTCAATCTTCAATCCGGCCCACAACGCCGTCACCACCCGGTACGACGCTATTTCCCTGCTTCCCGTCGTCGCTCCAGCGCAGTTGCGCAAGGCTCCCGTCGACTTTCCGTCCAAAATTCGCGGCGTCTATCTGCAATTGCCGCCGCATATCGACCCCCGCATCCGCAAACTCGCGGTAAGCGTCACTTCGCATGCGCACAACGAATACGGCCGCATCTCCGCGATCTCCGTCTTTCTGAACAGCCATTTTCGCTACACGCTGAACCTCCAGGGCCCCGTCCCTCGCGATCCCCTTGCCAATTTTCTTTTTGTCACCCGCGCGGGCCATTGCGAATATTTCGCCTCAGCGATGACCATCATGCTCCGCACGCTCGGAATTCCCGCGCGCTACGTCACCGGTTTCGCCCCCGGCGAGTACAACGACCTAGCCGGCGATTACATCGTTCGCGCCAGCGACGCGCACGCTTGGGTGGAAGTCTATTTCCCAGACTACGGTTGGCTCACCTTCGATCCCACTCCGGCGGGCAACGAGAAGCCGAGCGGCGTGTTCGGTCGCCTGGGCCTCTATTGGGACTGGTTTCAGTACAACTGGGGCGAGTGGGTGGTGAACTACGATTTCTCGCACCAAATGGCTCTCGGCCGGAACATGCACACCGCCTCGCGCACCTGGAGCGATCGCGCCCGCGATCTCTATCAGCGCGGCCAACAGGCTTCCTTGGCCGCGATCCTCGCTCTCGACCGCCGCACCGAAGCTTCGCCCTATTTTTTGCCTTCTCTGCTAGTACTTCTGATCGTGGTCCTGCTCGCCCTGCGCGGACGCGCCATGATCCGTTATTTCGTCGCGCGCTGGCGCCTGCGCACCCATCGTGGCGGCAAACTTACCGGCAGCCTTGCCGCTCTCGAATATTCCGAAATGCTGCGCCTGCTCGAAAAGCGCGGCTGGAAAAAATCGCCATCGCAGACTGCGCTCGAATTCGCCGCCGCCATTCCCGCGCCCGAATTCGCCGCGCCCGTCGTCGAAATGACCGATATCTACCAATCCATCCGCTTCGGCCAACACCCAGCGCGCATCGAGCAAATGTCCGAACTGCTGCGCTCCATCCGCGCCCTTCTTCGCTCCCACAAGCCCGCGCGATGAAATCTCGCGTCTGGATTTTGCTTGCCGCGATAGGAGTTGCTGTTGCCGCCGTGTTTTGCTTCCCAGCGATCCCGCAAAGCGAGGCTTATCACAATTTCGCAGATAAGCGCGTCTTCTTCGGCGTGCCGAATGCGCTGAACGCGCTTTCGAACGTCTTTTTCCTCTTCGTGGGTATTCTCGGTATGCGATTTTCTCTCCGAGACGAAACAAAACCCGGCCGTGCGTTTATCGACTCGCGCGAGCGCTGGCCATACTTCGTATTTTTCGTTGGCATCGCCCTCACCGCCTTCGGCTCAACTTACTACCACATTCGCCCCAACGACAGCACTCTGGTCTGGGACCGCATTCCCATGGCCATCGGCTTCATGGCCCTGGTCGCCGCCGTAACCGCCGAACGCCTCAGCGTACGGTTTGGCGCCAGCTTGCTCGCACCCCTCGCCGGGCTCGGTGTGGGCAGCGTGCTTTACTGGCACTTCACGCAAGCCGCCGGCGACGGCGACCTGCGCTTCTATGCCATCGCCCAGTTCGGCTCGCTGCTCGCAATACTCCTGATCCTGGCGCTCTTTCCCCCGCGGTATACTCGAGGTTCGGATTTCATCATCGCTCTCGCGATCTACGGCATAGCGAAAATATTCGAAGCTGCCGACCGCCAAATCTTTGCGCTAGTGCACATCATCAGCGGGCACACTCTCAAGCATCTGGCCGCCGCGCTCTCCGCTTACTGGATTTTCCGCATGCTCCGCCTTCGTGTCCCCGTCACCTCACGCGCGGCTGTCGTAAGCGCCTCGGCCGCCGAGTAGCAGCCTCAAACCCCGGATTCTTTTCTGTTTCGTTACGCTCCCCCCTCTACTTGCACTCTCTCGTGCATTATGCCAGCCTGTTATGCGTTGCCTTTGCGTCCGCTCAGTTCCCGGTGGGAGCGATCCTTCGATATGCCTAACCACATGCCCAAAGTCGGATTCGTCAGCCTCGGTTGCCCGAAGAACCTCGTCGATAGCGAGGTAATGATGGGCATTCTCGCGCGGGCCGGTTACGAGCTCACGCCGCGTGCTGATGAAGCCGACGTGCTCGTCGTCAACACCTGCAGCTTCATCGCTCCGGCGCAGCAAGAATCCGTGAATTCGATCCTCGAAATGGCCGAGTACAAAAAATTCGGCCGCGCGCAAAAATTGATCGTCGCCGGCTGCCTGGTGGAACGCTATCGCAATGAAATTCAGCAGCAAATCCCTGAAGTCGATGCTGTTATTGGCACAGGAGAAGTCGAAACAATTCTAGCCGCCTGCCAAGGCGAATTGAGCGCCGCCGCGAACGCAAACGCGGCCGCTGAATTGCCGACATATCTGTATCACGACCTCACGCCGCGAATTCTCTCCACGCCGCGGCACTCCGCCTACATAAAGATCAACGAAGGCTGCGACCATCCCTGCACCTTCTGCGTGATCCCGCAGCTGCGCGGAAGGTTCCGCAGCCGCCGCTTCGAGTCCGTGGTTCGCGAAGCTGAAAACCTTGCCGCTGGGGGTGTCCGCGAAGTCTGCCTCGTCGGTCAGGACACTACCTATTACGGCGAAGATCTCGGCCTGCGCGACGGCTTGCCCACTCTTCTCGCGCGCCTCGCGCAAATCGAAAATTTGCACTGGGTCCGCTTTCTCTACTGCTACCCCAATCGCATCACACCGAAATTGCTGGACACGATCGCCGCGCACCCGCACCTGGTAAAATATCTGGACGTGCCATTGCAGCACGCCAGCCGCAACGTGCTTGCCAGCATGAAGCGCGGCGCCAATTCCGATGCATTTCTAAAGATGCTGGATAAGGTTCGACGTGCGGTTCCGGGCGTCTCGATTCGTACTTCTTTCATCGTTGGCTTCCCCGGCGAGACCGAAAAAGATTTTCGCGAGCTTTGCAGCTTCGTTCGCGCCGCGGAATTCGATTGGATGGGAGTATTCTCCTACTCCGATGAAGACAAAGCCGCCAGCTTCTCACACGATAAAAAAGTCGATCCCGAGACTACCGCTCGCCGCCGCGACACTCTGATGACCATTCAGAAAAAAATCAGCGCCAGGAAGCTCCGCGGCCGCGTCGGCCAGCGCCTGCAAGCAATGATCGAGGGCCCTTCGAAAGATACCGATCTCGTCTGGGAAGCGCGCCTCGAAGGCATGGCGCCCGATATCGACGGCAAAGTCTACATCACCGAATTCGAAGGCGTCTCCGATGCCGCGGCTTTGCCGTCGCCCGGAACTCTCGCCACTATCGAAGTCACCGAGTCAAACGACTACGATCTGATCGCCCGCGCCATCGAATTCGCCGCGCCCTGCGCCTCATCCTCAGCCAAAGAACTTTTCCCGATCTTGAGCGCAGGGTAATCCAATATGACTGCTGCTCGCTGTCCCATCTGCCGCAAGCCGACGGGGTCCGAAAAGAATTCTGATTTCCCGTTCTGCAGCGAACGCTGCCGCGTGCTCGATCTCGGAAATTGGGCCAGCGAAAAATACCGGATCAGCCAGCCGATCTTTGACGAATCGGAATTCGAAGGGGCCGACCACAACTCCTCGCCATCAGATGGCGATAACCACGACGACCGTGAGAATGACGATTCACGGGACCACGGCAGATGAGTCCCGACGCGCGATCCAGTTCGCACACCCCCTCTGCGTCTGAGGCTTCCGCAGCCACGAGCCGCTCTGCTGCATCGCGCAAACCTCTCTGCTCGATTTTCTTCGCCACAGCATGCGGCCTCGGCTACATTCCTGCCGCCCCTGGCACTTTTGGGTCGCTCGCCGGCGTAGTCATCGCTCTGCTGCCCTGTCAGCTTTTGAACGTCTTGGCGAAGACCAACGTGCAGAATTTTGTGTTCAATGGCGTTTCAATCGATCCTCTGCTGGTGGCGCAAGTAATTGGGGCGGTGCTTATCGCTCTCGTCGGCGTTCTCGTTTCCGCTCGCACCGCGCAACATTGGCAGCAGAAAGATCCGCAGCGAGTGGTGATCGACGAAGTTTCCGGCCAGCACCTGGCCCTGCTGATCGGCTCCGCTTTCCCGTTCTGGTGGAGGCCAGAGTCGCTGTCGTGGGCGCCGCACGGTCTTGGCTTTATTACTTATGAATCGCCGCTAAGCTGGCAATATCTGCTGGTGGGTTTTATACTTTTCCGCGTGTTTGATATCTGGAAGCCATTTCCGGCTCGTCAGGCGGAATCTCTTCGCGGCGGCTGGGGCATCATGGCGGATGATTGGATCGCTGGGATTTACGCGGGGCTTTGCCTTTGGGCCGTGCGAGGTTTTCTCCTGTGACCTCGCGAGACAGAATTGACTCTTCATCGCCACCGCGGCGGCCGCTTAGCCCGTCGGGCTAACGAAGCAAACGAAAATGACTAATGCTCCAAAAATCGAAAGCGTGAAGCCGGCAGCGGCACTTCCAGGCGGCGAAATTTTCATTCGCGGCAGCGGCTTCAGCTCGCGAAACCACATTCGTCCGCACGTCCAGTTCGGCTCCGCGGAAGGCAGCCTGATGATGGCCTCTGAGAACCTGCTGATCGCTCGCGTGCCCGACGGCGCGGCTGGCGGCGCCGTGCGCGTTTCGCTGGGTACGGTCGAAAGCTCTCCCTTCCCTCTCTCGCTCGGCCGCCAGATTGCCGACAATCTCCATCCCGTCGCTAATCCGGCGGTTGATGCCCAAGGAAATATCTACGTCACTTTCAGCGGACAGCGTGGCCAGAAAGTTCCCGTCTCCCTCTACAAAATCACCTCCAATTTCATGGTGAAGCCCTATATCACGGACTTGATGAATCCATCCGGTTTGGCCATCGACCGCGAAGGCTTCCTGTACGTCTCCTGCCGCAACGACGGCACGATTCACCGCGTTTCTCCTGACGGGCGCTCCATGCAGTGGGTCGAAGGCATGGGCATAGCCACCGGACTCGCATTCGACAAATCGGGCAACCTGTACGTCGGAGACCGCAGTGGCACGATTTTCAAAATAGGAGCGAACCGCGAAATTTTCGTGTTCGCCACACTCGAGCCCTCGATTTCCGCATACCATCTCGCGTTCAGCCCGGCGGACGAGCTCTTCGTCACTGGGCCCACTACTTCGAGCTACGATCGTGTATACCGTATCAGTGCCGCTGGCGAAGTCGGCGTATTCTTCCGGGGTCTTGGCCGGCCCCAGGGCATGGCCTTCGATCGCTCCGGAAGTTTGTACGTTGCCGCATCGATTTCCGGAAGTCGTGGCATCGTGCGCGTCACACCTCAAGCGGAAGCGGAACTCGTCGTCAGCGGTAGCAATATCGTTGGCCTCGCCCTGCTTCCTTCCCATCGCGCCTTCATCACGACGAATAACGCCCTCTTCTCGATCGACTGGGACATCGAGGGCCTGCCAGCGGCGGGCTAGCCCCTGATGAAAGCGGAAATTATTGCTATCGGGTCCGAGCTGCTCACGCCGTATCGTCTGGACACCAATTCGCTTTATTTAACTTCCGAACTGAATGGCGTCGGCGTTCGCGTGGTCCACAAAGCCGTCGTCGGCGACGCGCCTGAGGAAATGTGCTCGTCCTTCGCCCACGCCCTCGATCGCGCCGATTTGGTAGTCTCCTGTGGCGGCCTTGGCCCTACTGACGACGACCGCACCAGGCAGACCGTCGCCGATCTGCTCGGCCGCAGGCTGTACTGCGACGAAGGCATCCTGGAAAAAATTCGCGAGCGGTTCCGCCGCTTCGGCCGCTCCATGCCGGAAATCAATGCGCGCCAAGCGCTAGTAATCGAGGGCGCCACGGTCCTGCCGAATCCGAAAGGCACCGCGCCCGGACAATGGATCGAAGCCAAGGGGCACATCATCGTGCTGCTCCCCGGCGTCCCGCACGAATTGCGCGCGCTGATGGAAACCGAAGTGAAATCGCGCCTTTCGCGCCTGGCCATTCGCGAACGGCTATTCACTCGCGATCTGCGCATTAGCGGGCTTTTTGAGTCGGACGTTGAGCAGCGCGTTTCGCCGCTCTACGCCGCGTATCCCGAAACAGACACTACGATTCTCGCCACCGCACGCGGAATCGAGCTGCATCCAAGCATCTGGTCGAGCGATACCGGGAAAGCCGAAAAAACGCTGGATGAAATGGTCGCCCGCATGGCGCTGGCGCTAGGCGAAAATCTCTTCTCTGCGCACGGCGAATCGATCGAGGAAATCGTCGCGAAAATCCTGGCCGAAAACCAGGCTACCATCGCCGTGGCCGAAAGTTGCACCGGAGGTCTGCTTGCCGAGCGAATTACCACCATGCCTGGCAGCTCGGCGTATTTTCTGGGCGGCGTGGTCTGCTACAGCAATGAGCTGAAGGCCACTCTCGTCGGCGTTCCTGCCGAAATGATCGCAGCCAAAGGAGCCGTCAGTGAGGAAGTGGCTCTAGCGCTTGCCGACGGCATCCGCAAGCGCACCGGCGCCACCATCGGCGTGGGTATCACCGGGATTGCCGGCCCCAACGGCGGCACGCCCGAAAAGCCGGTAGGATTGGTCCACATCGGCATTGCAGACGAGCGAGCCCCTCGCCAACGCAAGTTTCAACTTCCCGGTGACCGCGAACGCATTCGCAATTTCGCGGCGCTGAATGCGCTCGATATGGTGCGTCGCCATTTTCTGTTTCCGGCTATCGGCCCGGCTGGCGCTATTGGACGGAGTTGAGCCGTGCGTCTTTTCGTGGCGCTGGATTTGCCCGCCGATGTGCGACGAAATGTGGCGGAAGTGATCGAGCAGTTGAAGCCGAAATGCCGCGATGCACGCTGGGTACGCGTTGAATCCATGCATCTGACCTTGAAATTTATAGGACATGCGGTGGCCGACGGCGACACGCAAAAGCTCGACGAATTGCGCTCGGCGCTTGCTACCATACGCTCGAACGAGCCTATCGAGCTGCATTTGCGTGGCATCGGATTTTTCCCCAACGAGCGCCGCCCGCGCGTGGTCTGGTGTGGAATCGAATCTTCGCCTAATCTTGCGCAGCTCGCCGCGGAAATCGACCAGGTGCTGACGCCGCTGGGCATCCAGCGTGAAAAGCGCGAATTTGTCCCGCATTTGACGCTGGCGCGCATTGAACCACCGCGCCCCGTCGAGGCGCTTGCGCGCGCGGCGGAAGAATTGCAATCGACCGACTTCGGATTGGCGCGCGAGCATCAGTTTTATCTCTTCGAAAGCAAACTGCAGCCCTCCGGCGCGGAATACACGAAAATCGAGGCGTACCAATTCGTGAAGGCCGCCGCGTGAACTACCACTGGTCGATTCCCCTCATCGCCTATGTCTTGGGTTCGATCCCCTTCGGCGTTTTGATCGCGAAAGCTCTCGGTGGTCCGGACGTGCGCTCGGCGGGCAGCGGCAATATCGGCGCTGCCAATGTCGCGCGCACCGCCGGACCTGTGGCCGGTGTGCTTACCCTGGTCTGCGATGCCGGCAAGGGATTCCTTGCCGTGTGGATCGCCGCGCATTGGATTCACGGGAGCGCCGGCGTGCGCTGGATGATGTCCGCCGCGGCAGCCGCGGTGATCGGGCACATCTTTCCCGTTTGGCTGCGCTTCAAGGGCGGAAAGGGCGTGGCAACCATACTCGGCGCGTTTATACCGATCAGCGGCTTGGCCATCGCTTCAGCAGCACTTATTTGGATTCTGGTGGTTGGATTCTGGCGCTATTCGTCACTCGGTTCGATGGCAGCGGTGGCAGCGCTTCCCATCCTCGTTTATCTGTTCTACGCGCCCCACTACGCTCCGCCAGGATACGTCACCTACGGAACGATTCTCGTATCGCTTCTGGTGCTCCTAAAACACAGCGAAAATCTCCGGCGGCTGGTCGCAGGCACTGAAAACCGCCTTACCTTCCGCCACTAACCCGGAACGGGCCATCGGGGCAGCAACTCCATCTCGATTCGATTGCGGCTCAACCCGCAAAATTTCATCGACCAGGGAAACGGACTCGTAGCTCGTTCGAGCTAATAATTCCCTGCCAAAGGTCATTGGGCGCGCGCCCAAACTCGGAAAATTCGGCCTGAATAGTGTACGTGCCACCGGGCTTCCATCCTCGTGCGAAGCCACTTCCGCCGGGAGTACGTGTGAGAGGAAATTCCCGATATTCACCAAGGTCGAGCGGAACGGAACGCTCAGAACCCTGCGGCAAAACCACACGAAGATTCCCCAGAGCACGCGCACAGCCCGCCGCCGGGGGAACTCTCAGTTCTTTGTACCTTCCTGACGAATCCCTGAGGCTGAGGATCACGAAATTTGTTCCAACTGACCCACAGCCGGCGCCAAGGACGACACTCATCTCCTTGGTGCTGACGTTTCGCAGACGAAGATTTATTGCGGGAACAAGTGAAGGCCGACCTTTTGCAGTCACGAGCGCGAGCGACATCTGCAATCCACTAACAGGTACGCCTCCCAATTCCGCAGGCGGCTTGGTCGCTTTCGCAGCAGTTTGGCCGAACGCCGGGATGAGCCAAAACGCGAAAACCGCGAGCAGGAAGGCGACCCGGGAAACATTCATCCGCATATCTCCGCTAAAGGGCGACGGCACGAAACGGGATGGCTGTGGTTCCTATTATATCGAGGAAATCTTCTAACAAGGTGGGACGCCCGCCAGGCGGGCACCGAAAACCGCCTTACTTTCCGGCAATAAACCGGACCGCTCGCTGTGCTGTCGCCCTGATCTAAAATCAGCATCGTGCTTACTCCTGGTTGTCCTATCGGGCACGCTAGTACCTTAGTCCCGTTGTCGCCAGAGGGTTGGTTCGTTACGCTTTTAGACGGCAATTTATGTCCAACCCAGCCTCCCATCCGCCGGCGACGCGGCGCCTGCGAATCATCTGGATCGTTCTCGGCGCACTGCTGATCGTCAGCGTAGCTCCGCTGTGGCTTTATCACCGGCAGGTACTCCGCTTGAGCGAAGAAAAATTGCAGGATACCGAGCGCGTGCAGCAAAGCGAAATCACGCGTTCTCTCGCCAGCGAAACGTTGCAGTTCGAGCAGAGCCTGCAAGAACAGTTGCTCGGCCAGCGGCAGGTTTTGGCCCTAGCGGGCTGGATGCAGGACGTGGACGATCCATCGCATGGGCCCCAAATCTCGCGTCTGCTGCAGGATTTCGTCGAAAACAACCCCAACATTCTATACGCCACGGCCGTCAACAAGGATGCGAAGGGCCAGTCCGCCGGCAGCTTCACTGCTGACCGTGACCCGTTCGTGGACGCCGATCTAAGGCGGGCGTTCACTTCCAGCATTCAGGGCTTCGATTCCGTCAGCGATCCTTTGGCGCTCGGCCCCAGCAACCACGCGGCGCTGGTGATGTCCGTTCCGCTGCTTTCGGACGGGCATTTTGCCGGAATGCTCGCGGCGGTTGTCTCGCTCGACCGGCTGCAGGCGCGTTTGCGCGACGCCAGCGTCCGCGACCGGACCGTATACGTGGTCGACATTCGCGGCCACGTGGTGGCATACCCCAATCGCGACCTGGTTCCCGGCAGCAACGTTGCGGCCAACTCTCCGCTGGTGAAACAGGTGACGGAACTGCCGCAGGATTTGCGCGCCACGCAGACCACAAACTTTTCGATCCCAGGCGCCGACAAACACCATCGCGTGGAAATGATCGGGACCTACAGCACGATTCCCGAGTTGCGCTGGGCGGTGATCGCCGAACGCAGCCTGGATGATGCCCGCATCGACGCCGGCGTGAACGAACTGACCGCCGAAGCATTTCGATTCGTGCTCGGCGCCATGTCCGTCGCGTTGATTTTTGGATATCTATTTGCGCTCGGCATCACGCGCCCGATTCAGGGACTGGTGCAATCGACGCGCGCGATCAGCCGCGCGGAATTCCACGAACGCGCGGAGGTCCGCGGAGCCGCTGAAATTAGCGAACTAGCGCAAACCTTCAACAGCATGGCGAGCGATATGGAGGAGTACGTCGATCGCCTGAAGCAGGCCGCCGCTGAAAACCGCGAGCTATTCTTAGGGTCCATCCGCATGCTCGCGGCCGCTATCGACGAAAAGGATCCGTACACCCGAGGCCATTCCGGCCGCGTGGCGAAATACTCCACGATCATTGGCGATGGCCTGGGACTGAACGCCGAAGAACTCGACCGCCTGCGCATTTCCGCGCTGCTGCACGACGTGGGCAAAATCGGCGTGGACGACCGCGTGCTCAAGAAGCCCGGCAAGCTGACCGACGAAGAGTTCGACCTGATGAAGCAGCACCCCGTGAAAGGCGCTAACATCATGCGGCCTGTGGCGCAGCTTCGCGACATGTTGCCCGGGATCGAGCTGCACCACGAAAGAATGGACGGCTGTGGATATCCCTACGGCCTGGCAGGCGATCAAATTCCGATGATGGCCCGCATCATCGCCGTCGCCGACACCTTCGACGCCATCACCACCAATCGCCCCTATCAATCGGCCATGGATCTGGAATATGCGCTTGACCGCATCCGCTCGTTGGCCGTTTCCAAGTTTGACGCGAGCGTAGTCGCCGCGCTCGACTCGGCCATTCAGACCGGCCGCCTGCGCCTAACCGCAACCCTCGTCGAAGTCTAGAGCACGTTGCAGTTGCATTCCTGGCTGAGACGCGCTGAGCATGCGTCAACCTAACAAGGTGCCCCTGGTATTCACATTAGAACACCGATTGTCCGGTTAGCCCGTTAATCAGGAGTTGCCGAGAACGCGACCCTCGCACTTTCGTCCGAAGCGGCAATACACTTCCATTCGCCATCCAGTTTTCGAAACCCATACAGGATTGTTTCTTCGGAGGGAAGCCATCGAGTGAATATTGCGGCTTGCTTGTGGCGAGCGGTGCGCGAGGGAACTACAACGCGGAAAGACTTGAGCCTTTTGTTGGGTAGCCTCACGATGGGCTCCCATTGTTCGTCACGGAATAGCAGGGTTAAAGACCAGTCGAACTGAGGTTTGAAGTTCCTGTATCCGTTGGGATACGCAAATCCACCTCCTTTCGTCCATCGAGTTTGGTGTGGTCGCAGCCAGTGCGAACATGCGCCCACGACCATTCCCCAGTTCTCGTTCGCAGACTCTCGCTTGTATCTCTGCAGGAAATCACCCATGACAACTGATAATGCCGCTCTCCAGAGTAAAGGGTCGTCCTCTATGCCTAGGACGGTTTCGAGGGCAGTAAATGGAAATGGCGTGTCGTGCATTATTGAGAACGAGAATTTAGCACGGTTCTGCTCAAGTGCCTGGTAAGTCGGGTGGTCTCAATAGGTCGATGCAACACCATCTGATATAAGTCTGCTTTCTAAGGTGGTGTTTAATATGAAGCCAGGGAAACGGTTTGGGCTGTCTGCGATTGAGAAGAGTGACATTTGGAGGCGATGGAAGGCGGGACAGACGCTGCATGAGATTGGGCGCGCCTTTGACAAGCCACATACCTCCATTCGCTGTTTGTTGTTGCCTCGCGGAGGAATCCCTCCCGCAGTGCGCCGTCGCTCCCGTCTAGCCCTCACGCGGTGTGAGCGAGAGGACATCTCGCGAGGGATCGCATCCGGTTCATCGATTCGTGAGATAGCCAGACATGTGGATCGAGCAGCCTCGACGGTGGGCCGGGAGGTCACACGCCATGGTGGCCGTCCCGTCTATCGAGCGCATGAGGCGGATGACCAAGCCTGGGAGTCGGCCTTGCGGCCCAAGAAGTGCCTTCTGGCCCTGCACCGGAGGTTGCGAGAGGTGGTTGCGAGTAAACTGATCCTGGAATGGTCGCCCGAGCAGATTTCCGGGTGGCTGAAGATTCAGTATCCCGATGACAAGAGCATGCGTGTGTCCCACGAGACCATTTACCGTAGCCTATTCATCCAAGCGCGTGGAGCGCTGAAAAAAGAGCTGATGGACCACCTGCGAACCAAGCGGCGCATGCGCCGCTCGCAGCACTCTCGTATCTTCAAAGACTCGCGCGGTCAAATCGCAGATGCCATCTCGATTAGGGAAAGACCCGCTGAAGTTAAGGACCGCGCTGTCCCTGGTCATTGGGAGGGCGATCTGCTAAGCGGCTCACGGAACAGTCACATCGTGACTTTAGTGGAGCGTCATTCACGCTTTGCCATGCTGATCAAAGTGCCCAGCAAGGACACAGCAGTGGTGGTGACGGCATTGAGTCGGCATATTCGTAAGCTCCCCGCTACCCTGCGGCGCTCGCTGACCTGGGATCGCGGACTGGAGATGGCCAAACACAAGGACTTTACGGTAGCTACCGACGTGCAGGTCTACTTCTGCGATCCGCAAAGTCCCTGGCAGCGTGGCACGAACGAAAACACCAACCTGCTTTTACGGCAATACTTCCCGCGAGGAACCGACCTGTCTGGCTATTCACAAGCGCAGCTCGACCAGGTCGCGCTGCGCTTGAATCAACGTCCAAGAAAGACCCTGGGATTTCAGACTCCTGCGAGTAAACTTCGCGCAAGTGTTGCGTCGACCATCTGAGCGGGCACGGCTAACCGGACAATTGCATTCGTCCACCCGCTTCCCGACCCGACGGAAAGTTTCACATCTTCACGGCCTTGGCATTTGGTCCGGTAAGCGAATAGTAGAGCTCGTCGATAAAAGTGTCCGCCTTGACGAAACCCCGCGCTTCGTTCTGCCACGGCGCCAGAATATTTTCCTGTTTCATCTGCTCGAGCGTCTTGTGTTCAGCGAGGGCTTTCTCAGCTACCGCCATCGTTTGATTCAGCATCTTCGTGTAGGCGCGAACGTCGTCCAAAGTAGCCAAATCACCGTGCCCCGGAATCACTCTCACGTCCGGAGGAAGCGTGTCGGAGACCTTTTCGCACGCGCCGATCATTCCCTGAATGCTGCCGCCGCCGCGAATGTCGCTGAATGGCAGGCCGTAGCGCACGAAAATATCGCCCATATGCACCACGTTGCTCTTCGTGAAGTACACCACCGAATCGCCGTCTGTATGCGCCGCGGGAAAGTGCGTGATGCGAATTTCCTCGCCGTTGAAATACACCGACATTTCGTTCTGATACGTGATCACCGGCAACGCTGCCGACGGCTGCGGCGCTTGCTTGAAATTCACGTTGCCTGCGCCGCCGGTGCCGCCATCTGCCAGCCGCTTGCGCACGTTGGCGTGCGCGATGATCACCGCGCCACGCGACCCCCAAAACACGTTCCCGCCCGTATGATCGGCGTGATAGTGCGTGTTAATCACATACCGCACGTGCTTGCCCGGCGCCACCGAATTCAACGCCGCGAGGATTTTGTCTCCCAGCGGCGCATATTCGGTGTCGACCAGCAGAATCCCGTCGTCGCCCACCGAAGCGGCGATGTTGCCGCCCGAGCCCTGCAATAGATACACGCTACCGGCGACTTTGGTGACTTTTACCTGCACCTTGGAGAAATCCTGCGGCTGTTGCGCCAGCGTCAGCCCCGGTAGCATCAGCAGAAAAACCAGGCAAACTTTTCGCACAGATCACCTCATTCCACGAAACGCCGGGATTCTACCACCGGAACGCCGGGCTCCCGGCTATTGCCCGGCAATCCCGAGCCTCTGCTAGAATCATGGTTTAATCGAAGCTCACCATGCCGCCATGATCTCGCTATTTGGAAAACCCGAACCCACGCTGCTCGAACGGCTGAAAACGTCCGTCACCAAAACGCGCACCGAACTTTCCGCACGCGTCGAACAGATCCTCACCGGCGACCGTCCCGTTGACCCCGAGCTTCTGAAGCAGCTGGAAACCGCTCTGCTGAGCGCCGACATCGGCGTGACCACCACGAAACAAGTGCTCGCCGCGCTACGCCAGCAAGTGAACGAGCACAAACTCAACGAAGCGGGCGCCCTCAAGCAGGC
>JBOGNC010000069.1:0-16497 GCA_050747045.1 Candidatus Acidiferrales bacterium
ATTACGCGATGAAAGGATCTTAGCCTCGCGAGACGGCGGCGAAACTGGCGTCCGACCCGCCACTTGAGATTTTCGGGGCCGGCGTTTTGGAACGGGAGGAAAGATGATCCGGAAGTCGGCCATATTTGCAGCGAGCGCAATTATGACTGCATCCCTAGCTTGGGCGATCGCGTCTGCCTCGGCTGGTCCGACAGTGCAGCGCGAGAACGCGGCAGCACCCATGACGCAACAGATAGAACGCCAGGTCGATGCCATCCTCAGCCGCATGACGCTCGAACAAAAGATCGACATTATCGGAGGCGTGGACGGCTTTTACATCCGCGCCTACCCGTCGCTCGGATTGCCCGCAATGAGAATGGCTGATGGTCCCATGGGCGTTCGCAATGGCGGCCCGGCCACGGCCATGCCAGGCGGAATCAATCTCGCTGCTACTTGGGATCCAGCGTTGGCTCAAGAAATGGGCCAGCAGATCGGACGCGACGCGCGAGCCAAAGGCGTCAATTTTCTTCTCGGACCGGGCGTGAACCTTTATCGCGCGCCAATGGACGGACGGAACTTCGAATTCTTCGGAGAAGATCCCTATCTCGCCTCGCAAATCGCGGTTGGCTACATCGAAGGCGTTCAAAGCGAAGGGGTCAGCGCCACCATCAAGCATTTCGTCGCCAACAATTCGGAATTCTCGCGCCATTCTCTCGACGAGATCATCGACGAGCGCACCTTGCGCGAGATTTATCTCCCCGTGTTTGAGGCGGCGGTGAAACAAGCGCACGTGGGCGCGGTGATGGATTCCTACAACCTCGTGAACGGCGAGCACATGACTCAGAACAAGTTCCTTGACACGGAAGTGCTGAAAAATGAGTGGGGCTTTCAAGGCGTCCTCATGTCCGATTGGTTTGCTACGTACGACGGAGTGGCAGCAGCCAATGCCGGGCTCGACCTTGAGATGCCCTCCGGCGCGTTCATGAACCGAACCACATTACTGCCCGCGATTCGCGACGGGCGCGTTTCCGTGGCCACCATCAACGAAAAAGTTCGGCGAATTCTACGCCTCGCGATCACGTTTCATTGGCTCGATCGCCCTCAAACCGATCTCTCCATCCCGCGATACAACCTGCGGGGAAGCGCGGTCGCGCTGAAAGCCTCGATTGAGGGAATGGTGCTGCTGAAAAACGAGGGAAAGCTACTGCCGCTTGATCCGCACAAAATCAAATCGATTGCGGTCATCGGCCCCGATGCCTATCCGGCAGTTCCCGTCGGTGGAGGCAGCGCCGGTGTGCGTCCGTTCTTTGCCGTGAGTTTCCTGCAGGGAATTGCGAAGGAACTCGGCCCTGCTGTTTCCACATATTACGATCGCGGGATTCCGCAGTTAAACGAGCTTGCCGCGGGAACGGAATTTTCCACCTCCTCGTCCGGCGGCTCGCCAGGTTTAGCCGCAGAATATTTTTCCGGCGACAATTTGCAGGGCGATCCGATCACGCGGCGCGTTGACACGCACATTAATTTCGGAGAAGTGTCCGGCGCTGATTTGGGCTACGCCTCGCCGGGTTATCCAGCCGGAGCGGCATCCGCTCGCTGGACGGGCTACTACTCGGCGCCAAGTACAGGTTCGTACGATTGCTTCGTAGAATCCACTGGCGAAGCGGGCGGGTACTATCGCGTTTATGTTGACGACAAGCTTGTGTTGGACGATTGGAATCAGGCGCGCGCGCTCGTCGGACTTAAGACGCTTGCACTGACCTCCGGACCGCACAAAGTGGTCGTCGAACATCACGGCCGGCCAGGATTTCTTGGCATGCGGTTTCGATTCGGCATCGTGCCGGAGTCCGCTTACGTGGACCCGCAAGCCGAAGAGCTTGCCGCGCAAGCGGATGCCGTGGTGCTTACGCTTGGTTTCGATCCTCAATCGGAAAGCGAAGGATCGGACCGCACCTTTCATTTGCCGCCCGGGCAGGACCAGCTCATCGAAAAAATCGCCAGCATCAATCCGCATACGATTGTGGTGATCACGTCCGGCGGCAGTGTGGAAATGACTGATTGGCTCGACCATGTTCCCGCGGTACTTGAATCCTGGTATTCCGGCCAAGAGGGCGGCACGGCGCTTGCCGAAATTCTTTTCGGCGATGCCGATCCTTCCGGCCGTCTTCCAATCACTTTCGAAAGGAGATGGGCGGACAATCCCGTTCACGATAGCTATTATCCTGAGCCGGGCAGCGACCGGGTTGCGTATAAGGAAGGCGTGTTTGTCGGCTATCGAGGATACGAGCGCAGTGGAATCAGGCCAATGTTTCCGTTCGGCTATGGCCTTTCGTACACTACATTTCGGCTCGCAAACCTAAAAGTTCATCCGCTTGGAGGCGCGGCGGAATCTGGAGACCCTCGGCGCGGCGGGCTTCGCTGCGAAGTTTCTTTTGACGTGACGAACACCGGCAAGCGCAGCGGCGCCGACGTAGCGGAGGTCTATGTTGGCGAGTTGCACCCGCGCCTGCCTCGTCCGGTCAGGGAACTGAAAGGTTTCGCCCGCGTGGAATTACGTCCCGGAGAGACTCGCCTAATAAACGTTCAGCTGAATAGCCGCGCCTTCGCCTACTTCGATACGGGCGCTCGCGAATGGCATGTCGATCCGGGGCAGTTCAAGATTTATGTTGGTGATTCCGTCGATCAGCTTCCGCTGGAAAGCACAATCACGCTTACTCGTTCACAAGCAGCCGCTGGAGATACGCAGCCGTAGACTTGTCTCTATCGGCCGGTTTTATTGCGGCGGAAATTCGTTAATCCTAGATTATCGGCAAGTATTAATTGCAGATGCTAATAATACGTTCGCTTATTTCGAGGAGTCAGCGTCTGCCGGTTCAAATCAACGATAGCTTCGTGACTTTAGTCACAGCTCCGAAAGTAGCATAGCCGTAGCCTGACGCTGGGAACCTTCTTCTGCGGCCTTGGCTCCGAATCACAGCAGCTTTGCCTCGATCGGGCAGGGAAAGTTTCCCGACAATTCAGGAGAGCTGGAAATGGCATACGTTATCGCTGAACCTTGCATCGGCGTGAAGGATACGGCCTGCGTTGATGTTTGCCCCGTCGATTGCATTCATCCGCGCAAAGATGAGTCCGACTTTTCGTCCGAAACGCAGCTTTACATCAACCCAGACGAATGTATCGACTGCGGTGCATGTGTGCCAGTCTGCCCGGTAGCTGCCATTTTTTCGTTGGATGATCTACCCGGAAAATGGGCCGGATTTGCAGCTACGAATGCCGGCTGGTACAAGAAAGAGAAGATTAAGGCGCCGTAATTCCTGATCGCGATCTATTGAAAGCACTGTCATTCTAGGAGCGCATTCGAATGCCTGTACAGATCGGAATAGGAGCTCACGATTTTTCGCATCCCACCGGACTGCTTTCTGATTGTCACCGGCGCATCGAGATGTTTCTCAACGCGTTGGATGCCGTCGGAAACGTGAGCGATCATCCTGCAACCGAAGAGACGCGGCGTGTGCTGACATCCGCGCTGCGGTACTTCCGGGAATCTGCGCCCAAGCACACTGCCGACGAGGAAGAGTCACTATTTCCTAGGCTGCGCCAAGTTCATGACGCGGAAGCACAATCAGCACTGCAGAAACTCGACCAACTGGTAAAGGATCACGAAGCAGCCGACGTGCTGCACGCGGAAGTCGAACGCCTGGGGCAATTGTATTTGTCGCAAGGGAGTCTCTCGTCGGCGGACGCAGCGGATTTTGGCAAAGCGGTCGCCAGTCTTCAGGCCCTCTACGGGCCTCACATCAGCATCGAGGATCAAATGATCTTCCCGGTTGCGGCGCGCGTATTACGCGAGAGCGATCAGGCGGCGATTGGAGAGGAGATGGCTGCAAGAAGAAGGATTAGACCTACAACGGAGATCGCCTCTTCAACGGGCAGGCTTAAGCCGTTTTGACAAGTCCACGATGTTTCGATGAATCGATTTCGCCTGTGGTACTGCCAGTCGAGCCGCTGGAAACAGAAACTTTCTTCCGAGATATTGCCTTGGTGCCTTGACGGAGTGGCTGGAGCTGGGACGGGGGCGGGTCTTACAACCGATTGGCTACGTCTTCAGTGTGGTCGTATCACTTGCATGGAGCGGGGGCGGGAACTTTGTCGGCGCCGATAATGTGTCGGCTTTTTAGCATGCATCCGGTTCATCTCGGCGATACCATGGTTTGTTGATGCGAAACGCTCGCCGGCCAGGTTGCAATAGGCCGGCTTCAGAGGTGTGAGTGTTCTGCTTCACGGCGGAAGATTTCGATTCCGAGCGCGCGTTGTGCAGGTGATTCCGGAAACGATATTCCCGCAGCGGGAGATAAGGCACCGCTTTAACTACTGCTGTGTTTAAGCTGAAGCGCATTTACGAATCGGCTGAAGCGCAAGACGGTTATCGCGTCCTCGTGGACCGGATTTGGCCGCGGGGTATGTCGAAAGAAAGGGCGCGGATCGAGCTATGGGTGAAAGAGATTGGGCCGTCGGATGCACTTCGCAAGTGGTTTGGGCACAACCCTGTGCGTTGGCCCGAGTTTCAAAAGCGTTATCGTAAGGAGTTGAAAAAGAACACGGAACTGATCGACCGACTGCGGGAGTTGGAAAAGGAACATGGCACAATAACGTTGCTATATTCGGCCCGCGATGAGCGCCGCAATCAAGCGGTCGCGCTGTGCGCGTTCCTTCGGTCCAGGCGAAGCTGATCCGGAAACGAGGGTTCCGTTTTTATGCAATTGCGACGATTTTTCCCAAAGCTGGCACCGCACAACCCCCGGCCACGTGAGGCCCAAGTTTGACTCAGGCTCTTAGGCTCTCCGGAACTGGGTTGCCGCTCGACACCTGCACGGTAATCGTTGAATTTCCAACCGATCTATGCCACTCTGCTATCTGGGGATTTTTGGCCTGCGGTCGTTGCGTAGGCCGGGGTGCCACGGTCTGGTTTTTCTAGCGTGCCCGTTACCCCGAGGCGAAGCCGAAGGGCCCTCTTCGCGTTTTGCGCGAACGGTGCGTTCCGCTGTGTCTCCGGTAGACGGGGCATCGGACGGGAAAGGGGAGCGGGCAAGTATGGCGATGGTCCCAAAGGAGTCCAAATGCCGACCGGTTTCAACCCGCCACCCTCGTTTTTCTCGTACTTCTACCCGGAACAGTCAATCGAGTGAAATCACTCCTAAGTCATTGAAACCGGCTCACCCGCTCACCCGGAACGTCCCGGTGCATGCGAATTTTCGCTCGTGCTTCGCCCGCAGGACTGCTCCAGGCTCGCCGTCCGAGCCGCAATCTTTGGGCATTCGATTCCTCAAATCGCCCAGTCGGCCGCGCCTGTGCTACCCTTGTTCTCCCACGCCCTGCGGCGGCGGGCTCGTCCAGTTCGCTCACTAGCGAGGTCCAACTGACATGTGTGGCATCGTTGGTTACATTGGCCCGCAGCGCGTTGTTCCCCTGATTCTCGACGGCCTCCGCCGCCTCGAATATCGCGGCTACGATTCCGCCGGTATCGCCGTGGTCAGCGAAAATGGCAAACTCGAAATCCGCCGCGCCTCCGGAAAGCTTCGCAATCTGGAGGAATCGATCAAAGGCACGCCGCTCGATGGCCTCTACGGTATCGGCCACACTCGCTGGGCCACGCACGGACGCCCGACCGAGGAAAACGCCCACCCGCATCGCGACTGCTCGGGCGATATCGTGGTCGTCCACAATGGCATCATCGAAAATTACGTCGAGCTGAAATCGCAGTTAGTCGCCGAAGGCCACAAGTTCGTCACCGAGACGGACACTGAAATCATCGCTCACCTGCTCGAAAAGCTTTCGAAAAATTCCACGCTCGAGGAAGCTGTCCTTAAAGCTGTGAAGTTGATGGGCGGCGCCTACGCGCTCGTGGCGATTTCGGCGCGCGATCCGCAAAAGATCGTCGCCGCGCGCATGGGCCCGCCCATCGTCGTCGGCCTCGGCGAAAACGAGTTTTTCGTCGCCAGCGACATTCCCGCTATCCTCGCCCATACGCGAAGCGTCTTCTTCCTTGGCGACGGAGAAATCGCCGTGGTCACGCCGCAAGGCGTGAAACTCTTCGATTTCGAAAGCCAGCCCATCAGCCGCCCAACCCAGCGGATCACCTGGGACCCGATCCAAGCTGAAAAGGGCGGCTTTAAGCATTTCATGCAGAAGGAAATTTTCGAGCAGCCGCGCGCCGTTCGCGATACCCTGCTCGGCCGCATCTCGCAGCAAACCGGCCAAGTCTTCCTCGACAAGATGGACATCAGCGAGCAAGACTTCCACAATTTCCATTCCGTGAAGATCGCCGCCTGCGGCACCAGTTGGCACGCGGGCCTCGCCGGTAAATTCATGATCGAGCGTCTCGCCCACATTCCCGTCGAGGTCGATTACGGCAGCGAATTCCGCTATCGCGATCCGATTCTCGACAAGAACACGCTCGTGATCGCAATCAGCCAGTCCGGAGAAACCGCGGACACCATTGCAGCGGAACGCGAAGCGCGCCACAAGGATTCCAAAATCCTGGCCATCTGCAACGTGGTCGGCTCGATGCTCACGCGCGAAGCGCAAGGCACCATTTACACCCATGCCGGCCCGGAAATCGGCGTCGCTTCCACGAAAGCTTTCACAGGCCAGCTCACTGCTCTACTGCTCACCGCGCTTCATCTGGCGCAAATTCGCGGAAAGCTCACGGCGTCCGCCTCTCAGCTGCTCATGCAAGAACTCACGACGGTCCCGCACAAAATTTCTGAAGTCCTCGAACGCGATTCGCAAATCGAGGAGCTCGCGCGCCAGCTTTTCCGCCACACCGATTTCCTCTATCTCGGCCGCGGCATTCATTTCCCCATCGCGCTCGAAGGCGCCTTGAAGCTCAAGGAAATTTCTTATATCCACGCCGAAGGCTATCCCGCCGGAGAAATGAAGCATGGTCCCAACGCGCTGATCGACGAAAATCTGCCCGTGGTGGTCATCGCCACGCGCGACGAATCCGATCCGGCGTCGATGACCCGCTATGAAAAAACCATCTCGAACTTGCAGGAAGTTAAAGCTCGCGACGGCATCGTGATTGCCGTGGTCTCCGAAGGCGACCGCATCGCCCGCGATATCGCCAACCACGTGATCGAAGTTCCGGCCGCGCCCGATCTCCTAGCGCCGATCGTCGAGGTCGTGCCGCTCCAGTTGCTTGCCTATCACATCGCTGTGCGCCGAGGCTGCGATGTGGATCAGCCGCGCAACCTGGCGAAATCCGTCACCGTCGAGTAAGCGACATGAATTGGAAAGCGACTTTTCCCTCGCGCGTTGCTACCGCGCCGAAAATCCCCCTGCGGAACAACTTGCAGCCGGTGCAAGGCTTGAACGTAGCGGCGGGTCCTTTAGCCCGCCATCTTAGGCTTGGTTTGCGCCTGTTTTTCGGGGCCGCTCTATTGTTCGCGCTTTGCTTCTTCGTCGTTCCAGTCGGACGAGCCGCGTCCCCGGCTGGCCCGCAAGCCCAATCCGAAGATAGCAGTGCCACTCTCGCGTCGATCCAGGTGATTGGCTCGAAGCACTTCGCTTCCGCGCAAATCGCGCCGGCGACCGGCCTCCATGTCGGCTCGCAAATCAATCGCGCCGACTTGCAGCAAGCCGCCAACGCGCTGGCGCAACTCGGCCCTTTCAACAACGTGCAATATCGCTTCACCACCGCGCCCACCGGAGTCGTGGTGCAGTTCCAGGTTGCCGATGCGCCAGTAGTTCCGGTCTTCTTCGATAATTTTCCCTGGTTCACGGACGACCAGCTTGATGCAGCGCTCAAGCAATCCACTCCGCTTTACGACGGCTCCGCGCCCGAGCATGGGACGCTCCTAGATTCCATGGCCAACTCGCTCGGACTCTTCCTCGTCGCTCACGGCCATCCCGGCAACGTTTCGCACGTACTCACTTCCCGCGTTTTCACCGACCAAAAGGTACAGGAATTCAAACTTGATGATACGGGCGTGGACGTCGCTAGCGTAAATTTCAGCGATCCGCTGGCGCAGAGCGATCACAGTATTCGCACGCGCCTCGCCGATCTGATCGGCAAACCGTATTCACGCAGCGCGGTTGAGCTGTTCGAGCTGGAACAAGTGCGACCTGTCTACCTCGCGCATGCATACGACCATATTCAATTTGGGCCGCCCAAGCCGCAGTTCAGCGGTTCCAATCCTTCGAGAGTAACCGTCGTGGCGCCGATCGAAGCTGGCCCTGCCTACGAGTGGGGCGGCGTTACGTGGATCGGAACGACCTCTATTGCGCGCGCTGATCTCAACGCCTTAGTGAAGCTAACGCCGGGCCAGCCCGCGAACGGCATGGCGGTCGAAGCCACCTGGCGAGCCGTGCAGGACGCCTTCACAAATCTCGGCTACCTCAACGTCGCGCTCACACGGACGCCGCATTACGACGACACTTCGAAGCGTGTCTACTATACCGTCGCGATCGACTCCGGGCCGCAGTACAAGATGGGCCAGTTAGTTCTTTCCGGGCTTTCCATCGAAGGCGAGAGGCGCATTCGCGGCGCATGGGAAATTCAGCCGGGCCAAATTTTCGACAAGGGAACCTACGAAGAATTTCTCGCGCATGGAATCAACAAAGCGTTCGCCGGCTTTCCCGCGCATTACGACAAAATTGGCCGCTACCTGCAAAAAAACCAGAACGATACCGTGGACGTGATGATGGATTTCGAATGAGCGGTTCCGCGCTATACTTCGCGGGACAACCAATGGCCTCGCCAATCGGAATCCAAAATCCAGTGGACGAATCAGCAGCTGTCGAAAAGCAGCAGCGGCTTTTCGAGAAATTGCGTTCGCTCGATTCGCTTCTTGTCGCATATTCGGGCGGCGCGGATTCCGCGTATCTGGCCTGGGCCGCGCATCAGGCGCTCGGCGATCGTGCGCTGGCCGTCACCGCGCTTTCGGCCAGCTATTCGCTCCACGATCGCGAGCAGGCCGAGGCTTGCGCTCGCGCCGCCGGATTCCGGCACGAATTAATCCGCACCCAGGAATTCGACAATCCGCTGTACGTAGCCAACAACGCGGATCGTTGCTATCACTGCAAGGATGAACTATTCGACCGCATGGAGGCTCTCGCAAGCGAGCGCAATTCCCGCGCCATCGCCTATGGCATCAACGCGGACGACACCCACGATTTCCGCCCCGGCCATCGCGCCGCGCACGAACATCGCGTGCTCGCGCCGCTACTCGACGCCGGGTTGACGAAAGCGGAGATTCGGGTGCTCTCGCAGCGCGCCAGATTGCCCACCTGGGACCGCCCCGCATCAGCGTGCCTTTCCTCGCGCATTCCCTACGGCACCGCCGTGACGCCGGAACTGCTTGGAAAAATCGAGCGCGCTGAATCGGCGCTCCGCCAGCTCGGCTTCCGGCAATTCCGCGTTCGAGCGCATGGTGAACTCGCGAGGATTGAGCTGGCGCAGGACGAGCTCTCGCGCGGATTCGAGCTTGCGATCGCAGAGGAAATTGCGGCGCGCCTAAAGTCGGTCGGATTCGCGTTCGTGACCCTGGATTTGGAAGGCTACCGCCAGGGCTCGCTCAATTCCCTGCTACGAGTGAAACCGTGAACGCAATTTGCGGAATTTGGTTTCAGCAGGATTTTGAGCCCACTACGGTTTGCCGCGCGGCGTCGCGCATAGCCACAATCGTACCGGCGTGGATTTTTACGGTATCGTCCACGAGCCGCGCATAGCCTCCGGCGAGAGTCATCGCCGCAGGGACGCCATTGCGTTTCGCGTAATCGAACACTAACGCGTCACGCCGAGCGAGCCCGTCCATGGTCAGCGACAATCCGCCGAGCTGATCCTCGCGATACGGATCGGCGCCCGCAACGTAAAACAAGATCTGCGGTGAAAACATCTGAAAAGCTCGATGCAAATGTTTTTGGAGGATTGCCAGATAATCTGCGTCGCCGATGTCGTCAGGCAAATTGATGTCGACCGTTGAGGGCGGCTTTGGATACGGATAGTTACGTTCCTGGTGGATCGAGAGTGTGAACACGTCGCCATCACAGCCGAAGATCGCCGCCGTTCCGTTTCCCTGGTGCACGTCGGTATCCACCACCATCGCGCGCTGGATCGCTCTATCGAATTGCAGCCTGCGAATGGCGATGGCCACATCGTGCAACACGCAGAAACCTTCGCCGTGATCGGCGTAGGCGTGATGGAATCCGCCGCCGATGTTCGCAGCCCATCCATCGTGCAGCGCGCGTTGGCCCGCTAGAATTGAGCCGCCAGCAGCGAGCCATGCGGCCTGGACCAATTCCTTCGAATACGGAACTTCCAGCCGCATAATTTCTTCGCGAGAGAGTTTGCCGGTTTTGAGCTTGCGAACGTAGTCTTGATCGTGCACGCGCAGCACATCGTCATCGGATGCCGGAGCGGGCGCGAGAAAGTCCTCGGGCGCGGCGATTGCTTCGGCAAGTAGGCGGTTGCGAATCAGGCGGTATTTCTGCGAAGGAAAAACGTGGGGGCCGAGATTCAGGTCGTAGTCATCGGAATAGATCAGGTTGAATGGCAGCATGATTTTTCGAGCCTATCGCGAAGCCATTGGGAGCGCAATCGCGCGGTGCTTGGAATCAGGACACCCCGCGATGGGATTTCGCGGCGCGTTGTGGTAGCGTTTAATCGATGCGCCGCTTCCAGTCCGCGACCGTCATCATCGCCATGCTGGCGATTCCACTTGCTCTGCTGGCAAGGACTGGCCCGTGCGCGGAAACCCAATGCAGCCGCATGTGCGCCATAATTCTCCGCAGCGTGAGCGCCGCTCAGCATCAGCGCTGCATTTGCGGCATGGCGGCGGGCGCAGGGCAGTGCGCCGGTCATTCGTCGCAGCGAGTCCCAGATTACGGCTTAAACGCTCCCATTGCCCCGACGATGCCATCTGCTCGGCTGGCAATTGCCCGTCCTCCTTCTGAGCGCCGGGCTCTGCTCGCCTCCGCCAGTTTTTCTTCTTCTGATTTCCGATTCGAACTCCTCCAACCTCCGCGAGCCTGACTCCCGTTCATCGGCAGCAAAAAATTTAATTGAAAGGGACAAGTATGCGCACGTGGATGGTGTATTTTCTCGCGGTGGCGTCACTGTTGTCAGCAGCGGCTGCGCTGGGAGCCGTTGTGGGAAGCGTTCGCGGAATCGTACACGATCCTCAGCATCGTCCGATTTCCGACGCTATGGTTAAAATCCAAGCGGTGGATTCCTCCTGGTCGCAATCGACCAGGTCGAATGACAACGGCGAATTCGCGTTTCCGGCCGTTCCGGTAGGTGTCTATAACGTCACGATTTCCGCGCCAAAGTTCCAGACTGTGGTGAGGAACCTAGCTGTGATGGTGAACTCGTCGCCGATCCTACACTTCGTCCTTCCCATTGCATCCGTTTCCGAGACGACGACCGTGACGGCAGAGGCACAGACAGCGGCGACCGAAACGGCGACGCCAGCTACCATGGTGAGCCGGAAGGAAATCAACGAGACTCCGGGCGCCGATCAAACCAACAGCCTGCAAATGATCACTGACTACGTGCCCGGCTCTTATATGACGCACGACATGCTGCACATTCGCGGCGGACATCAGGTGAGCTGGTTGATCGACGGCGTACCGATTCCGAACTTGAATATCGCCGTGAACCTGGGACCACAGATCAACCCGAACAACATCGACTATGTGGATGCACAGCGAGGCAGCTACAACGCCGAATATGGAGATCGCACGTATGGCGTTTTTGACGTGGTCCCGAAGAATGGGTTCGATATGAACAACAAGGGCCAACTGGTAACCACCTTCGGAAACTATTACCAGACGGACGACCAGCTCAACTTCGGGGGCCATTCCGAGAAGCTCGCGTATTACACGAGCCTCGATGGAAACCGAAGCAATCTGGGATTGGAAACTCCGGTAGCGGGCGTTTATCACGACGCCGTTAATGGCATCGGGGGGTTCGGATCAATTATTTACAATGCTGGACCGCAGGACCAGTTCCGGATCGTAGGATCCTCGCGCCGCGATTTCTATCAAATTCCTTACGACCCCAGTCCCAACGATTTTGAAAACTCTCAATGGCCGACGAGCGGCTTACGCGATAATGAGGTCGAAGCAGACACTTACGACCTGTTTTCGTGGATTCACACGTTCAACGCCAACACCGTGCTCACCGTGTCGCCGTTTTACCACTACAACAGCTCCGGGTATCACAGCGCCAACAATGATTATCCGGAGGCGACCACGGCCGTTTTTTCGACGAACTACGGCGGCGGACAGGCGATATTGAATTTCCACTTGCCCAAAAACGACGCACAGGCCGGCGTCTACGCGTTCGCAGCGAAACAGAATGAAAACTTCGGTCTGATTTTCAACGACAACAGCAATGCGCCACTGCAGGAAACGGATAGCGTGCCTGGGTCGTATTTTGCCGCTTTTATCAGCGACAAGCTTACTGTCAACTCCTGGATGACGTTCATTGGTGGAGTCCGGACGACACATTTCTCGGGCGGGGTGATCGAAAACACCACATATCCACGCATCGGCGGCACGCTTCGGATCCCGCACATCAATTGGGTGTTCCGGGCATTCTGGGGCAGGTTCTATCAACCGCCGCCGCTGGTGACTATTTCCGGGCCGCTCCTCGCTTACCTGGTGAATCAGACGAATGCCGGGAACCTGACTTCATTCGCGCCGCTGCACGGCGAACGCGACGAGGAGCATCAGTTTGGCGTCACGATTCCAATTCGGGGCTGGGCCTTGGACATCGATACGTTTGAGACGCGAGGCACGAATTTTCTGGATCACAACAATATCGGAGAATCAGATATCTTCATACCCGTCACGTTCTCGGATTCGCGCATCCGCGCCACGGAGGTTACCGTTCGGTCGCCTCGCGTTTGGAAGTTCGCCGACGTGCATCTCGCATACTCCAATCAGATGGCGCAGGCCCAGGGCACGCAAACTGGCGGTCTGATTATCGGCACGCCGATTGCGCCACCGGGTTGGGGCGCGCTCGATCACGACCAGCGCAACACTTTCAACGTCGGCTTCAACGCCAACCTTCCGTGGCAAATCTACGTATCGTCGAATCTGTACTACGGCTCGGGCTTCTCCAATGGAGAAGCCGGCGTTCCCGGTTCACCCTATCAAGCGCCGTATTTGCCCGGCCACACGCAGCTTGATATTTCGGCGGGCAAACATTTCGGTGAGAGCTATTCACTTTCGGTGACGGCTCTCAATATCAACGATAGCCACCTGCTGATCGACAATAGCCTTACGTTTGGCGGCTTTCACTACGACAACCCGCACGAAGTGTATGTGCAGTTTCGCTACCGGTTCCGCTACTGATTAGGGGATGCGGGAGATCTAACGGTGACGTACAATCGGAAAAACCGAGGGGAAGGAAACTTGCGATGAATACGAATCATTCGATCAAGCGCGGCGGAGTATTTTTTGCGACTATGGTGCTGTCGCTAGCGGCTGTGGCGATTGCGGGCTGCTCGAAACCGGCGGCGCAGCAGTCTGCGGCTGCGGCAGCGAAAAACGTAAAGCGTTACCATTTGGTTGGAAAAATTATGTCGATGGACCCGAACCAAAAGACGCTGACCATCGATGGCCAAGATATTCCAGGCTTCATGGCCGCGATGATCATGCCGTATCCGGTCCTGAGCGTCAGCCAGATGAACGGCTTGGAGCCCGGTGACGAGATTACCGCCGATGTGGTGGTAAATCAGGATGACATGAGCGCGCACCTGGAAAATATCGTGGTGACAAAGAAAGCGGGGGGAGGCAAGCCGACCTCCGAAATTCACATTCCGCAGCCCGGTGAGCAGGTGCCGGACTTCGCGCTAGTGGACCAGAACAACAAGCGGATTCACTTGAGCTCATATCGTGGGGACGTGCTGCTGGTGACCTTTATTTACACGCGTTGCCCGTTTGCGAATTATTGTCCGCTGGTATCCCATGATTTCGCGGAAATTTACGCGCAGACGAAAAAAGACCCGAAGCTCGCGAAAAGTGTGCGATTGCTGACGGTGAGCTTCGACCCACAACACGATACGCCACCGGTACTGCGCCGCTACGGCGAGGCGTTTCGCGACGTGACCGGCACAGCGCCATTCGACCGGTGGGAGTTCGCCGCAGCTCCAGCGAAGGAACTACGGCAGATGGCGAATTTTTTCGGGCTCACCTACAGTGACCAGAATGGACAGATCGCGCACTCGATGAGCACTACGGTGATCGCGGCGGACGGAAAAGTCTACAAGTGGTACGACGGAAACGACTGGCAGCCTTCCGAACTAGTTGCCGACGCGACGCAGGCGTTGCGGCAGGAATCTTCATCGAACGCATCGGCGCGCAACGCGGTATCGGTGGGACCACACTCGGCAGGAATTTAACGCGGATTAGTTTTCGCGTTCGAGGATAAAGTCGGGGACGGCGAGCAAGGCGCGCCGGAAGTCGCTATCGGGCAGCGCTTCCAGGCAGGATTTCGCGCGACTCACGTATTCGCGCGCCAGCGCCTCCGCTCGGGAGCGTGCGCCAGATTCTTCCACTAGTCGCGCTATCTGCTCCGGTCGCACGGTCACGAAGTCGCGCTCCTCAAGAACCTTTGCAATCAGACGGCGGGGCTCGGAAGTGGCAGCCCTGCCGTGTCCGATCACGTCGTCATTAGCGGCAGCCGCGCGCGGCGCCGAGCTATTTTCGAGGGCGAAAATCAGCGGGAGGGTGACTTTCCCTTCCTTCAGATCGCTCAACACCGGCTTGCCGAGCTTTTCGGGTGACGCGGTGAAATCGAGAAGATCGTCCACCAACTGAAAAGCCAACCCGGCGTTGCGGCCATATTCGGCGAGAGCCTCTTCCACGTGTTTTGGCTGGCGGCCAAGAACCGCTCCCAGGCGCGCGCACCCGCTGAAAAGACAGGCTGTCTTGCGGTAGGCGAGTTCGGTGGCCTCGGCCTCGCGCAAATCGATTCGCCCCAGCAATGTGAGCTGTAGGAGCTCTCCTTCGACCATATTTTGAGTGAGATCGATCAGGATATCGAGGGCGGAAAAATTACGCTCACGCAGGGCCATCTCAAACGACTGCATGTAGAGCCAATCGCCAGCCAACACGCTCATGTGATTGCCCCAGCGCGCGTTGGTGCTGGGACGCCCGCGGCGAGTTTGAGCGCCGTCGATCACGTCGTCATGAACGAGCGTGGCGCTATGAATCATCTCGAGGACAGCACCCAGCCGGATAGCGCTCGGTCCGCGGTACCCGGAAGCTCCGGCCGCCAGCAACAACAGCGCCGGACGCAGGCGCTTACCGCCGCCTTCCTGCAAGTAGCTGGCGATTTCGGAGACAGGCTCGATGGCAGTGCCGTTTTGCGCTGCGATTTCGCGCTCCACCAGCGCCAGATCATCGCGCACCAGTTCGAATATTTCCTTTACGATTTGGACCGCGAAGGCCATCCGTCGTACGTCCGCCCTGGCGTCAGGCCGGACTGGAACGCTCCGCGCCGAGCCGGAAGAATCCACGAAAATTCGCCGCCGTGATGGCCGCGATTTCGTCAGCGGCTAAGTTTCTCACATTCGCCAAGGCTTGCGCCACTTCTACTACAAACGCAGGCTCGTTGCGTTTGCCGCGCCGTCCTTGCGGAGGCAAAAACGGCGAGTCCGTTTCAGTGAGGATCGATTCGAGCGGCAGTTCGCGAGCCAGATCGCACAGCGGCTGCATTTTGGGATAGGTGACGTTGCCCGCAAACGAGATTTTAAAGCCCATGTCGAGGCCGCGCTTGGCTTCCCGTAGGCCTGCAGTAAAACAATGGAAAATTCCGCCCAGGCCGGCGGAGCGCCAGTCTTCCTCCAATATTTTCAGGCAATCGTCCCATGCGTCGCGGCAATGAATCACGATCGGAAGCTTGGCGGCGCGCGCCTGCTGCAACTGCCGGCGAAATACCCGCTGCTGCGCGTCGCGCGGCGAATGATCGTAATAATAATCGAGGCCCATTTCGCCCCAGGCGATCACGCGCGGATGACGGCCGAGTTCTTCGAGCCGCGCGAAATGCTCGTCCGTAGCGACGGCTGCGTCGTGCGGATGGATGCCGACGGTGGCGTAAATCCAGTCGTGCTGCTCGGCAAACGGAATCGCGGCATCGAGGCGTTCCGCGGGGCTGGTGCCGCTGCCGATCACCAGCAGCGCTTCGACACCCGCAGCGCGGGCGCGATCAAGCACGGCCGCGCGGTCTTCGTCGAATTGCGGCATTTCCAGGTGCGCGTGTGAATCAATGATTTTCATGCGTGGTGTTTGAATCAAGCGCTTGCAAGAAGCAGCTCCGTCACCCTCATTCCCGGCCAAGTGCAGGCCGTAACTGGGTTCGGGATAACAGCCGAAACAGCTTTCGGCGATCGCATCATCTCGGTTCGCTTCGGGACGACGATGCTCGTCGGGTCGTCACTTCACTTTCGAGCCGGGCGCGATGTCCTCGGCGAAAGTGCACAGCACCGGCTTGCCGTCCGCGCCGGCCGAAGC
>JBOGNC010000070.1:0-16221 GCA_050747045.1 Candidatus Acidiferrales bacterium
TATAGCTGTGTACAACAGCACCGCCGTTTATGTGACTGGTCAGGTAGGCAACACAGTAGGCGACATCCACCCAGTGACCCTGAAGTACGATGAGAATGGAAACATCGTTTGGCAACGTATGGCCTATGGCTCCATCGCAAGCTTGGGCTTCCCCGACACCCCCCACTCAATCACCCTTGATTCCGCGGGAAACATCTACGAAGAGGGCAGCAGCGGCAGCGACGGGCCAGCCGGTGCTTACGCGCTTAAGTATGACCCTTCCGGGGATCTACTTTGGCTCAGTCAGGCGCAGGAACCCGACTGCACAAGCGACTACAGAGGTCAGAAAACGGGGGACGCAGTCGGACTCGATGCCCGGGGGAATGTCTACCTCACCTCCGACG
This sequence comes from Candidatus Acidiferrales bacterium, assembly GCA_050747045.1. Taxonomy (GTDB): domain Bacteria; phylum Acidobacteriota; class Terriglobia; order Acidiferrales; family UBA7541; genus Palsa-295. The sequence continues at coordinate 384 of JBOGNC010000070.1, forward strand.
ACTGTTCTGCTGGTGTCGTAGTCACGAAATTCGATTCCAACGGAAATCTCCTCTGGGAAAGCCAGACCAACGGCATCACTCCGATCGCGTCGTCGTACTTCAACAGTGAGGGAGACGCATATGTCCTCGCTAACGCAAACTCAAAGAGCACAGCATTCGAAACAGTCAAATACGATTCGGACGGGAACCGGCAATGGCTTATCGCGTACTCGGGTTCCGGCAGCACGCCAGACAATATGCCCGTTGCCATGGCCGCCTCGGGTGGCAACTTATACATTGCTGGAGGCACTGGGGGTTCTTACATAGGTCCGACCGCCTGGGCGACCATCGATTACGTGCAGGATGCGGCCGATGCGACTCCGACGAGCCTCGCTTTTCCCACGCAAACCGTCGATACCACCAGCTCGGCGCAGCCAATTATCCTGAAAAATACATCTCCGGAAGAAGATCTCGATATCGAGGGCATCGAAATGGCGGGGCCGTTCTCGGAAACCAACAATTGCTCGAGTGAAATCGTTCCGGGCGGAACCTGCACCATCGAGGTCCGCTACACTCCCACATCCACCGGAACGCAAAGCGGCTCGCTATCCGTTGACGATACGTGGGCCGGCAGTCCTGATGTCGTCACGCTTAGGGGAACCGCCAGCGAACCGTAAGGCCACGGCCCGTTGGCCGCCAGTCGCGCTCTACCACCGCTCCAATTGTTCAAAATCTCTCCCGCCGTTTGCTATGCTGAACGAGAGATGCTGAAGGAATTCGAGCACGTACAGCATGTGGTCGTCTTAATGCTGGAAAACCGCTCCTTCGATCATCTTTGTGGGTTTCTCTACTCGGGCCAGCAGAGTCCAAAGCACTTCCTGCCGTCAGACAGCACTCCCGAATTCAACGGCATGCCGCCGTCATTTTCAAATCCCTCCAATCCGGCCTACTTTTCAGGGCGCGGCGCGGCGGACGACGTCAAGGTGCGCATCGGAGCCGAGAATCGCTGCATTCCCCACGAGAATCCGCAGGAGCGCTTTGAGCACGTGAATCTGCAGTTGTTCGGAACGAGCCAGCCTGCTCCGGGGCAGGAACCTTCCATGAACGGGTTCATCCTCAGCTACGCAGAAAAGAACCCAGGCAGCGGCCACGAAATCATGCAGTGCTACACGCCGGACCAGTTGCCGGCGTTCAGCGCTCTGGCGTACAACTTCGCCATCTCTGACGAGTGGTACGCGTCCGTGCCAACACAGACCTGGCCCAACCGGGCGTTCTTTCACATCGGCACATCCATGGGCCAAGTGGACGACTACCCGTACGATCCATTCGAGTACGACACGCCGACGATCTTCAACGTACTCAGCGCTCAAAAAATTAGCTGGGCTGTTTTCAACGACAGTTCCCTGACGTCCAGCACTCGGCTGCAGTTCCCGCAGCTTTGGGACGCGTTGCTAGAGCCGCATTTTCAAAACCTGGAGGCGTTCGAAAATGACGCTCGTGCCGGGAATCTTCCCGCCTATTCGTTTCTGGAGCCCAGCTTCCTGGTTGACCCCAACGATGCGCATCCGCCGCACGACATGCTTTTGGCCGACCGGCTCATCTGGCGCGTGTGGCAGGCGGTCAGCACTGGAGCGCATTGGGAGAGCACCCTGCTGCTGATCACGTACGACGAACACGGAGGCTGCGTCGATCATCAGCCGCCACCGTATGGTTGCCCAGCGCCCGACGAGCACCGCGGTCCCAATGGCTTTGCTTTCGACCGCTACGGTGTGCGCGTCCCAATGATCGCCATCTCGCCGTGGATCGAAGCGGGAACCGTGTTTCGATCGCCGACCGACCGTCCATACGATCACACGTCTGTGCTGGCAACTCTCCGCGATTGGCTGGAGATTCCGAACAACGCGATGCTAAAGAGCCGCCGCATCGAATCAGCGCCTAATCTGGGGCACCTATTGACGCGCTCGGAGCCGCGAAAAGACATTCCTGCTATACCTTACCCGGCAGGCAAAGCGACAAGGCACCGTCTCGATCTCGCACCCAATGATTTCCAGAAGGGCCTGATGCTTTCGTTTGCGCATCGCATGGGCATTCGCGGCGGATTGAGGCTGCTGGAACACGTTCACCACCGGCAGCACATCGCCGACTTCTTCGAAACTTTCCGCCAGCGCCACGACCGCAAGGACGAGTGACCGTCGCATTGCTCACGGCGTAGCGGCTGTTTCGCCAGAGACGAGCAGCAGGCGGACGACGGGGCCGCAATGCTTTGCCTCAACTCCGCCGCCTCTGCGATAATGAATCGCACCCAAGGTTCCCATTCACGTGCGATCAACTTGAGGCATCAGCCTTTGCAGAAATGTAGCGCTGGCCCTCAGAGCGGCATAGTTGAATTGGGCCTCGGCGGATGACGGCGCGCTGGAGCGCCCGAGAGGACTATGACGATCCGCGAGCGTAGACGAGCGACAAAATGACTGGAAACGACATCCGCAGCACATTTCTGAAATTCTTTGAGGCGCGCGAGCACCGAATCGTGCGCAGCTCATCGCTTGTGCCCACGAACGACGCGACGTTGCTTTTCACTAACGCGGGGATGAATCAGTTCAAGGACGTTTTTCTGGGGTTGGAGCAGCGCGACTATCGCCGGGCGACTTCATGCCAGAAATGCGTGCGCGCTGGCGGCAAGCATAACGATCTTGAAAACGTCGGATTTACCAACCGGCACCACACTTTCTTCGAGATGCTCGGGAATTTTTCCTTCGGCGACTATTTCAAGAAGGAAGCCGTCGCATTCGCGTGGGAATTGATCACCGGCGCAAATTGGTTCGCGCTTCCGAAAGACAAGCTGTACGTCACGATTTTCAAGGGCGAATCCGGAGTGCCGCGCGACGTGGAAGCAGGGAAGGCTTGGCTGGCACAAGGCGTTCCCGCCGAGCGCATCTTCGAGTTCGGCTCCAAGGATAATTTCTGGGCCATGGGCGACACGGGGCCGTGCGGCCCGTGCAGCGAGATTTTCTACGATATGGGGCCTGCCGCTTCAGATCAGGGACATACGGATTGCGCGTTCGGGTGCGAGTGCGGGCGCTACGTCGAAATCTGGAATCTCGTTTTCATGCAGTTCAATCGCGATGCTGCCGGCAAATTGAATGCTTTGCCGAAGCCGTCGGTCGATACCGGCGCGGGGCTGGAACGTCTTGCGGCCGTGCTGCAAGGCAAAATCTCGAATTTCGATACGGATCTTTTCATGCCGCTGATTCGCGAGGCGGAAAAGCACGTCGGCGCGAACTTTTACGGACGCGAGCCTCAGGCCGGTCCGTCGTTTCGCATCGTCGCCGATCACGCTCGGGCCACGACTTTTCTGATTGCCGATGGCGTGATCCCGTCCAATGAGGGACGCGGTTACGTGCTGCGCAAGATCATGCGCCGCGGGATGCGCCACGCGCAGTTGCTCGGCCCCGAGAAGCCTTTCTTTACTGACATGATCGTCGCTGTCCGCGATCTGATGGGCGGCGCATACCCCGAATTGCTTGGCGAAGCCGGTGCTCACGTGCTTAAAGTTGTGTCAGAAGAAGAGAGGCGCTTCGAGCGGACCGTCGAGGTCGGCCTGAAAAAGCTCGAAGAGGATCTCAAGGAATTGCGTCCATACGGTGAGAGGACCGGCGGCACTCCCGAATCGCCGACAATCGAGTCGTCTTGGGCTCTAATCAGGTCTGCTGGCGTACCGACGTATGCGGGCGAAAGCGCATTCAAGTTGTACGACACTTACGGACTGCCGCGGGACTTCATCGAAGACGTGACGCGCGATGCGGGCATTCAAGTTGACTGGCCCGGATTCGATCGCGCGATGGAAGAGCAGCGGACGCGGGCGAAGGCTTCGTGGAAAGGCACGTCGAAGGCGTCGGCCAATCCGGCGTACGCGCAGCTTGCGGAAACTTTCCGCACGGAGCCGGATTTTTATTTTGGCACGGCGGTGAGCGACTGCCGCGTGGAAGCGATCATCACCAAGGAAGGCGCGGTCGATGAAATCCGCAAGGGTCAGGAAGCGGAAATCGTGCTCGACCGGACTTCTATTTATGCGGAATCCGGCGGGCAGGTGGCGGACACGGGTGGTTTTTACGACGGATCGAGAGGTTTGCATCTCGCGGAAGTTCGCGGAGCTTACTACCCGGTGAGCGGGCTGGTGGCGCATCGGATTCTCGCCAACGAAGATTTACAGGTTGGTGATCGTGTCGCGACGGTTGCGAATGCTGACCGCCGCGCCCACAACATGCGCAACCACACGGCGACGCATTTGATGCACGCCGCGCTGCGCAACATCCTTGGCACGCACGTGAAGCAGGCGGGATCGCTTGTGGCTCCAGATCACTTGCGGTTCGACTTTTCGCATTTCGCTTCGGTGGATCGCAGCGAATTGGCAGACATCGAGCAACAGGTGAACGAAGAAATTCTGAAAAACCTGGAGCTGCGCACGGACATTACGAATATTGACGACGCGCTGGCCTCCGGCGCGCTGGCCTTTTTTGGCGATAAGTATCCGGAGTCGAACGTCCGAGTGGTAACGATTGCCGATCCGGCATGCCCACGCGGTTTTTATAGCAACGAGCTTTGCGGCGGGACGCATGTGTCGCGCACGGGCGAAATCGGCATGTTCAAGATCGTCGGAGAGCAGTCGGTGGCGGCAGGCGTTCGCCGTGTGGAAGCCATTTCCGGCGATCGCGCTCTTGCCGATTACCAGCGCGCGCTGACGCTGTTGCGGTCGGCAGCCGGGATGCTGAATGCGAGCGAAGACGGCATCTTGGACGCTATCGAACGCCAGATGGAGACCACGAAGCAACTCGAAAAGCAGCTCGACGCCTTGAAGCGTAAGTCGGCAGGTTCGCTGGCCGACGGCCTACTTGATGGCGTGCGCGAAGTGAACGGCGTCAAGGTGCTGGCGGCGCAGGTTCCCGGATACGACCGCGCCGCGCTCCGGCAGTTAGCGGATGTACTGCGTCAAAAGCTGGGATCCGGAGTGGTTGTGTTGGCCACCACCGAGGACGGAAAAGTGGCTCTGATTACAGGAGTTACCAAAGATCTTACCTCGAAGCTTCATGCCGGGAAAATCGTCCAGGAACTTGCCAAGCTGGTAGGCGGTTCGGGGGGCGGGAAGCCCGATTTGGCTGAGGCTGGCGGAAAGGACACATCCGCCATAGAAACAGCCCTTGGTCACGTTTACTCCATCCTAGATCGCTCCCTATAATCCCCATAGCGCCAGAAGCTTACGCCGGATGTTCGCCTTCCGGCGGGTCGTCGATTTGCGACGGCCTATCCTTACCGATTGTTCGCGAGTGAAGAAGTGTTTCTGCCTTCCCCAAGGCCTGAGTGAGCGCCAGTGAAGACGACTGCTACCATCGCGCTAGCAATGATGGCGGGAATCTGGTTCTCGCTGCCGGTTTCAACTCATGCCCAAATCGTGGCCTCCGTTGGTGCTGACGGCAAAATCGTCTACATCAACGAGGATTCCCCAAAGGACCGTCATAGGGGTACTATTAGTTCTCCCTCGGCGGCGCTTCGGGGCCGCTCCGCAGGCTCGACGAACGATGAGGCAACCAACGGGTCTACTTCCGTGCCGAAGGCAGCATCTGACCCGAAGATGGAGCAAATCGTCCGCGAGGCAGCGGAACGCCATGACCTGGACCCCGCGCTGGTGAAAGCGGTGATCAGCACGGAGTCCTCGTGGAATCCGTATGCAGTATCGCCCAAGGGAGCGATGGGACTGATGCAATTGGTTCCAGCGACGGCAGAACGCTTTGGCGTTGGCAATCCTTACGACCCTGCCCAGAACGTAGAGGGCGGGACGGCGTACCTGAAAGAGCTGCTCGACCGGTATCACGGCGATCTAAAGAAGTCGCTCGCGGCCTACAATGCGGGGCCGAGCGCCGTGGACGCGAGCGGCGGCGTTCCGTGGTATCCGGAAACGCGACGGTACGTGCGCAAGGTGACCAACGCTTACTACCGGTCCGACGCGGACCACAACTCGACGCTTTCCGGACTTCGCAAGGCTCCGGTGCGTCGGGAAGTGGAAGCCGACGGACAGGTGGTTTTCACGAACGAATGAAACTGAGCGCATCCACTTCGCCACAATCCGGCCGTGAACGCCTCCTGATCGTCAGCGGGATCGCGCTGATACTATTTTTATGCACTGCGGTGCGCACGCGCGCGGACGAAATGTCCAATGCGCGCGACCAGTTCGCGCGCGCCGTGACGATGCGCACGATGCTGGAAGGCTTCCTCGAAAAGGACCGCTCGCCCGCCGATTACAAGAAAACGGTTGCCGCCTATCACAAGGTCTATTTGATCACGCCAGATTCGGAGGATTGCACGGCGGCGCTGATGGCTGAAGGCGAGCTCTACGAAGAAATGGGCCGGTTGTACAATCCGAGATATTTCGCGGAGGCAATCGACGCCTACCGATTTTTAAGTAAGCAATATCCGGGGAGCCGCTATCGCGGTTCGGCGCTGCTGGCAATCGCCGACATTCAAAAAGTCGACTTGCAGCATCCGAATGACGCGGAAGCGACTTACAAACAATATCTGAAACTATTTCCGCATTCGGAAAAGGCGCACGAAGTCCTGGCGGATTTGCGTGATGTGAATCGGCCGATCGTTGGAGGTCCCACGCCGGCGAGGCCAGGCTTGGATCAGCTTCCCTTGTTGCAGGGGGCACGGGTAGAGCCGCAGCAGTCGGACGGCGTTCCCGCGGACGTGACCAGCATTCGAACCTGGAATGCGGACGACGCCACGCGGGTCATGATCGGCCTCAACAAAACGATCCGCTACACCGCAGCGAGAATTTCGTCGCCGGACCGCATTTACTTTGATCTTTATAAGGCTGATTTGAGCCCAAAATTTGCGAGCAGCGCCCCGGATATCACCGGTGGGTTGCTGCGATCGGTACGGGTGGCGCAGAACCGGCAAGGAGTGGTGCGGATCGTGCTGGATGTAAACGGCGCAAAAAACTATTCCGCGTACTTGCTGGGGAAACCGTACCGCTTAGTGATTGATGTTCGCGGTCCGTTGGCTACAGCTGGCGCAAATGTGGCGAGCAACACTGCTTCGCCGACTCCCAATAGCGTTAGACCAGCCAGTGTGGATGAGAGGGTGGACGTCAACGTTGGGCGTTCACGTTCGAACAGCGCCGCCTCAAAAGGCAATACCGATGTTGCGATGGAAAGGCTGCCGGCGCGTTCGCCGTTCGGGGCTTCCGCGGATACGGATGAAGCGCGGCCAGTTCCAGTGCCGCCTCCGACGCGCGATGGTAAGCGATCGCTGGCGCGCGTTCTGGGCTTGAAAGTGCGGACCATCGTGATCGATCCGGGCCACGGTGGCCACGACACCGGAACGATCGGACCGCACGGGTTGGAAGAGAAAGACATTTGCCTGGACGTTGCGTTGCGGCTGGGGCGCATGATCGAACAGCGGCTGCCCGGCGCTCAGGTGATTTACACGCGCAAGACGGACGTATTTGTTCCGCTGCAGGAGCGCACGGCGATCGCGAATCAGGCGCATGCCGACCTTTTTATTTCGATTCACGCGAATTCGAGTCGCGATCCGAAGGCGCGCGGTGTGGAGACGTACTATTTGAACTTCGCGACTTCGCCTGAAGCGATGGCGGTGGCCGCGCGCGAAAATGCGACATCCGATGAGATGGAACACGATCTGCCGGACTTGCTGAAGAAGATCGCGCGAAACGACAAGATCGAGGAATCCAAGGAGTTGGCGGAAGACATCCAGGATTCGCTTGCCGCGAGGTTGGAACTGGTGAGCCGGAACGAGAAAAATCGCGGAGTGAGGAAGGCGCCGTTCGTGGTGCTGATCGGCGCGAACATGCCGTCCGTGCTGGCGGAGATTTCGTTTCTGAGCAATCCGACTGACGAGCACATGTTGCGAAATTCAGAGCAGCGACAGCGAATCGCCTTCGGGTTATATCGCGGAGTGGCTGCATACCTCAAAAGCTTGAACAGCCTGACCTACGACAAAGAGAAGGTCGCGTCAAACCAGCACACGCTGATTCCGCTGGAAGCTGCGGCCGCAGTAGCGTCAACTGGGAACCCGAAGTAAAATTACGGTATCTAATTCCCGGGTATCAATATGCGCCGAATCACAATTTTGCTCGCATGCTTGCTTGGTTTGTCCGGGATAGTGGTAGCCGCGCAATCGATCCTCCCCAGCTCGTTTGGCGGTTGGAGTGGCACGGTGCAACCTCGATTGTCTCCGCCCGCTACCGGCAGTACGGACCGCCAGCTGAGTGTGAGTGAGAACCAGCGATCGTCGGCGCTGGCAGAATACGGATTCGTGGGCGGCGAAAGCGGCGCGTACAAAAACGGCTCGCGATCTTTAGCGGTGGAAGTATACAGGATGAAGGATCCCAGCGGTGCCTACGGACTATTGAGTTACTTGCGGCCGGCCGAAGAGAAACAGTCGAATCTGGCCAAGCACGCGTTCGTTTCTGACAACGAGGCGCTGATTCTGGAAGGGAATGTGGTGGTGGACATTCATGGGCAGAATTTGCGGCGCGCCGGGACCGATTTGAAGATGCTGCTTCAAAAGGTTGAGGCGCATGCGAAAATGGGTGCATTGCCATCTTTGTGGCAGCAATTGCCGACGAAGCAGATGGTGCCTGGAACAGATAAATATGTACTGGGGCCGCAGACTTTGAATCAGTTTTTTCCGGTCCCGGTGGGCGATTCGGTGGGCTTCAAAATGGGGGCTGAAGCAGAGGTGGCGCGGTACCGGGAAGTACCGGGGCAGGCCACACTGCTGCTGGTAGATCTGCCGACCCCGCAAATCGCCACGCAGACGCTCGACCGTCTGGCTGAGAAATTCAACGTGAATGGGTCGAAACCGGGTACAGGCTCGCCATTGTTCGCAAAGCGGCTAATTACCACCCTGGCGATCGTGTCAGCACCAAACGATGCGCAGGGGCGGGCGCTGCTGAACGAGGTGCAATCCGGGGAAGTGCTCACATGGGACCAGGCGGCGCCAAAAGGAAAGCAGGCAGACATTGGAACGATCGTGGTGGGGACAATCGTTGGCACTGGGGTAATCTGCCTTTTTTCGATCATTGCGGGACTGGCTTTCGGCGGCTTCAGGTTGGCGGTGAAGCGGGCGCTGCCGGGAAAGGTGTTTGACCGGGAAAAGCACATGCAGGTGATTCAGCTGGGACTTTCGAGGCCTATCAGCGCGGAGGACTTCTACGATCGTAGCGGACCGCGGATCAAAATGGAGCACGTGGACAAAAATTTGCCAGACAGAGTCGCTTTGCGTCTATTCCGCTGATAAAAAAACACTTAAACTCCCATACATTTTGGGGTTTCGTGCTTGACTTCGATTAATTGACTCACTAAACTGCGGTCGAGAAAAGGTTTCTGTGGCCATCCGCGCATTGGCCGTAGAGCTTTCTCCCTGAAGGCCCGTCGAAAGGTGGGCCTTCTTTTTTTTGTGGTTCTGTGATGCAGCCGTAGATACAGCTAAATCTCGCGTTTGCAATCGGGTAAGGGGCCGGCGGTTTGCGCATGCTGCGGTTTCTTTAGATCTGCTCGGCGGTGGGAGCCGAAACGGGAATCTCCGCAGAGGGAGTGGCGGCAGACCGGAAGTGAAAGCCGCTGAAGTACGTCTGGGCTAGCGACATGATGCCGGTGTAGAGATAGCCCCAAACGAAAAGAATGAAGAAGGGCACGGTAGCGTAATTCTCGTTTTGGATGGCGTAGAGCACGGCGGCGGCGAAGTAGAGCCCGAGCGCCACCTCGAGAAAGGGCATCAGCCCCGGGCGCTTGCGATAACTTTTCCTCATCCAGGAATTCACTTGCTGCGCGCCGGCTTCGACGCGATATTTTGGCGTGCGCACGAATTCGGATTTCACTCCGCAGATCGCTTCGATTACCGCAAGAGCATTCTTCACTGACAGGCCGATGCCGACGGCCATGACCACCGGCAAATACCAGAAAGTGCGCTTCCACGTCTTCGGATAAAGGGCTCGTTCGGCGGCAAGGTAAAAGGACGAAATAGAACAAGTGGAAGCCACGAACAGAGGGAAATCGATCACCATTACCTGAAACCAGCCCTGATAAAAGCGGACGATCATGGCTGGCAGCAGGATGATGGACAGAAACACCATCAGTGGATAGCTGATATTGGCGGTGAGATGGAAGACAGCCTCGGCTTTGCGGGCAGAAGGCTCGTCTGAACGCATGACGCGAGGTAGGACTTTTTTCGCCGTTTGCATCAAACCTTTGGCCCAGCGCGCCTGTTGCGATTTGAAGGCGTTCATTTCCACGGGCAATTCGGACGGGCAATCAATTTCAGGCAAATAGAGGAAACGCCAGCCGCGCAACTGGGCGCGGTAGGAGAGATCGGTGTCTTCGGTAAGCGTGTCGTGCTGCCAACCGCCGGCGTCGTCGATTGCGGCGCGGCGCCAGATGCCGGCAGTACCGTTGAAATTAAAAAAAAGGCCGCTGCGGTAGCGGGAGGAATGCTCGATGGCAAAATGGCCGTCGAGAAGGATGGCTTCGACTTCGGTGAGCACGGAATAATTGCGATTGATGTAGCTCCAGCGCGTTTGCACCATTGCCAACTGCCGATCGACAAAATAAGGAACGGTGCGGCGCAGGAAATCCGCGGGCGGGATAAAGTCGGCGTCGAAAATGGCGACCAGTTGGCCCGTGGCGACTTTCAGCCCTTCATGCAGTGCGCCGGCCTTGAAACCTTCGCGATTGGTGCGATGGATGTAGCTGATGGGCACGCCGAGAGCGCGATGGCGTTCGACGCAATCGCGAGCCACTTGTTGCGTTTGGTCGGTGGAGTCATCGAGCACCTGGATATCGAGCAGATCGTGTGGGTAGTCAAATAGGGCGGCGGCTTCGATGAGGCGCTCGATGACGTAGCGTTCATTGTAAATCGGAAGTTGGACAGTGACTTTGGGCCAATCCGTAACTTCAGGCGGAGGTGGCGGAACGTTCTTGCGATTCTTGAAGTAGTTGTAAACCAACGTGTAACGATGGATGCCGTAAACCGACAGGACTACCATGACGAAGAAATAGGGAAGCATGATCGCCAGATCGAAGGCGTTGGCTTGGTACAGGCCGCGGAAAGTAGGATCGGTGAGCTGATGCCAATAGCGCGTCACCGGACTCCATTGGAGAAGGGCTATCGCGGCCATGCTGTACGGCGAGGTTGACACGTTCCTGCTTTCAGGCCGGACTGCTGGGCGAATCCGCGAGCTCGGCGAGCCAAAGCGTAAATTACACGGAGATAGACGGAAGTGTCAACGATTGCTTCTGCGTTGCAGCGATTTGGGATTTCGGAGTTTGCCGGCCTGGGGAATCGGCCGAAATGCTTTAGTCTGTCGCAGGAAACGCGATCAGCGTGGCGTCGCGGCAGCCGCAGCTAGAGTGACTGCACCGCTCGCGGCTGGGGCGGCAACGTAGGCGGTAAATAAAGGATCGTTGTGCAGCAAGCGGGGAAGCGAAACCACGTATCGCTGGAGTTGCGGGAGCCAAAAATGTGCGTAGTGAAAGCTATGCATCTCCGAGACGGCTTCCTGTACAGGCTCATGCTGGACGACAATACGGTAGGCGGCAATCATCGTTCCGGTGCGGTCCGCACCGCGCTTGCAATGAACGAAAATCTTGACGCGAGGATTGTTCCTGACCAAATCGAGGAATTGCACAATCTGAGCGTCTGAAGGAGTGTCTCTGCCGCTCCAGGGAATGCCAACGTATTTCATTCCCAATGACTCGACTTCTCGTTTCTCCTCAGAAGTCTCCGAAGCTCCGTTCCGAAAATTTACGATAATTGCCACGCCGAGATGTTTCAGGGAAGCGAAACCAGCCTCTGATGGTTGTCCGCCGCGATAGAGCGCACCGGTAACTTCACCGAAATTCGAAACGCCTGTTGGATTCTGTGTCGGCCGAGACCACCCCGCAGGAACAGCAAGGAAAAAGCTTACGGCGAACGCGAACGCTATCCGTCCGCACGGCATTGACCTCCTGCGGAAACTACGGGAATACATGGTTAGCCACCTATCAGCGGAATTTGCGTCAAAAACCCAGCTTCCGGACTGGACAACCCACAAGAAGTTGGACGCGGCGGACGTGATTAAAGATGCTCGGAAATGCGCACCCGCGGCGTGGAGATCGCACCGCATGCCATTGTGACGTCCATTGGCCTTAGAGTGCCATTGAGATTTCAGGATTTACGGAGTGACACTTTTGGGGGAATCACCTGATGCCAACTCGACGCGGTTTCGTCGTTTGATAAAACACATACACAGGGATCTGAATCGGAGGAATTGTTGGAGAAAGGCTCAACGAGCCACGATGACACAGCGCGCAGCGCAAAAGAAGCAGCAAAAAAAGATTCCAACAAAACTTAAAGTCACCCACCTCATTCGCTCCCACTGGAAATCTCTCACTGTGGCGTTGATTGCGGTTCTGGGCGAGACGTTCGCCGACGTCCTGGAGCCCTGGCCGATCAAAGTGGTTGTAGACAATATTCTCCAATCGAAACACCTGCCGAAGTGGCTCGGCGGGCCGATCGCGCATTTGTTTGGAACAAATAAACTGGCAATTCTGAATTTCGCAGTGGCTGCGGTGGCCGCGATTGCAATTTTGAATGCGATCAGCTCGTATATCGAGAAATACATGACCACGAGCGTGAGCCAGTGGGTGGCGCACGATCTTCGGCGCGTGCTCTACAACCACATTCAACAGCTCTCACTCGCGGAGCGGGACGAGACCCGGACTGGGGACCTGATTTCCCGGGTGACAGACGACATCGAAGCGATTCAAAGCTTTTTCAGCAATTCACTGCTGGGCATCTTGGTAGACATTCTGACGTTGCTCGGAATGGTTGCCGTAATGCTCTACGTCAACTGGGAATTTACGCTCTTCGCGCTTTCGGTGGTGCCGGCATTATTCCTGGTGGTCTATTACCTCACCCGGCAGATCAAGCGGGCGTCGCGCGCCGTTCGAAAAAAAGAAAGCGAGCTCACATCTATCGTGGAAGAGGGACTGACATCAGTGCGGGTGGTGAAGGCTTTCGCCAGGGAAGATTACGAAGTGAAGCGGTTTGAAGCGGAGAGCCTAGCGACGGTGGAAACGGCGCTCCGCGCTCGAAACCTCAAAGCTAAGCTCACGCCAATCGTCGGAGTAATCATCGCAGTGGGCACGTGCCTGGTCTTGGGATTTGGCGCCAGGCTGGCCTTGGCAGGCGAGATCAGCACCGGCGTTTTAATCGTCTTTTTGTTGTACTTAGGCAAAATGTACAAGCCCATGCGCGATATGTCCAAGCAGACCGACACAGTCTCAAAGGCCTTGGTGGGTTACGAGCGGATTCAGGAAGTATTGGAAATCGAGAGCCGTGTTCGCGACCTGCCGCGTGCGCGGCGTGCTCCTGCGCTGAACGGGGCAATCGAGTTCGACAAGGTTCAGTTCAGCTACAAAGGAAGCGAGGCGGTCCTGGAAAACATCGATTTGAAGATCGAATGCGGCCAAGTGGCGGCGCTAGTGGGACCTTCCGGAACAGGGAAGACGACCGTTATCAGCTTAATTCCACGCTTCTATGACCCTACGCAAGGCATCGTGAAGATTAGTGGCCAAGATGTTCGGAACTTCAAATTGCGTTCGCTTCGCGACCAAACCAGTTGCGTATTGCAGGAAACGCTGCTATTTCGGGCGAGCGTCTGGGACAACATCGCCTACGGCAGACCCGACGCCCCTCCCAAGGAAATTATCCGCGCAGCGCGGATGGCCAACGCTGATGAGTTTATCGAACAGTTGCCGGACGGCTATGCAACGATGCTCGGCGAGCGTGGCGCATCGCTATCCGGAGGCCAGCGGCAACGCATCGCGATCGCGCGCGCGGTGATTCGCAACACGCCGATCCTGATTCTCGACGAGCCCACCTCGGGCTTAGACCCGGAATCGGAAAAAGTGGTGATGAAAGCCTTGAAGCGGTTGATGAGAGGCCGGACTTGCGTGGTCATCGCACATCATCTGAGCACGATTTGCGAGGCCGATGTGATTTTCGTCATTAAGGATGCTGAAATCCGCGAGCGCGGATCGCACGAAGATCTTCTGGCCGCGGGCGGCGCGTACGCGAAGATGTATCGCACGGAAGCAGAAAGCGTGGCACGGTGGGCGGACACGCCGAGGCAAGACCACGCAGGCAAGAGGGCGTCGGCATGATTCCCAAACGGCCGGGGCATGCAACTGGCGCGATGCTCGTAATTCTGGCGCTTTCGATTCCGGTCCGAACAACGCAGGAGCGGGGACGGAAAAAATCACAAAATGAGGAGACGATAAAGAAGACCAAGCGAACGGAACTCGCGGAGGAAGCGGGCAGCCTTCCCGCCGTGATGACGCAGAATCCCGGAGATCCGAAAACGCTTGATCTTTATTACGGGGCGGGTGGCAAAGAGGACGCGCCCGATCCGAACGGCACATACACGTTCGTGGAGGAGGACTTGAAACAAACTTCTCCGAAATTCGACGTTGTCGACGCGCGCGGCACGCGGTGGAGAGTGAAACTGGGAGCCGAGCCGCAAGCGGAAACCGCCGCGACCCGCCTACTGTGGGCCTCCGGGTACTTTGTGGACGAGGATTACTACGTCGCGGAAATGAAAGTGCGGAACCTTCCCAAACTCCATCGCGGGAACGAGTACGTCTCCGCAGGCGGAGTTGTTCACGGGGCGCGGCTGAAACGCCGACCAAAGGACGAAAAGAAAATTGGAGCCTGGAACTGGTTCGAGAATCCGTTTGTGAACACGAAAGATCTGGAAGGACTGCGGGTAATGATGTGCCTGATCAACAATTGGGATCTCAATGCAGATAATAATTCCATCTACGTGATCGACGGCGAGCGGCGTTTTCTGGTAAGCGATGTAGGCGCCAGCTTCGGCAGCACTGGAAACTACTTTGCACGCTCGAAGAGCAACCTGCGGGGTTATGCAAAAGCGAAGTTCATTGCAGATACGAATGGGAGCTATGTGGATTTTGTAATGCATAGCCGGCCGTTGTTCATCGATGCGATTGATGTTCCCAATTATCGGCGTCGCACCCGTATGGAAAAGGTGGGCAAGCACATCCCAGAGGCAGATGCGCAAATGCTTGGTAAGAGATTGTCACAATTATCCGACAGCCAGCTGCGGGATTGTTTCCGCGCCGCGGGGTACTCTCCGGAACAGGTCGATGGCTATACGAGAGTGGTACGGAAGCGAATCGAGGAGCTCGCCGGACTATGAGAATCGGACATTTTGGCCGGGAGAGGAGTTTCTCAAGGTGAAGCTGATCATCCAGCCGGACGACGGGATAACGCCTCTGCTTTCGCTAATCAAAGCAGCGAAACAAAGTGTGAGCACGACTGTTTTTCGCTTTGATCGCCGGGACCTAGAAAAAGAATTAAAGGCGGCCATCGACCGAGGCGTAAAAATTAATGCGTTAATCGCATACGCCAATCACGGTGGTGAGAAGAGCCTGCGAAAACTCGAGTTGCGCTTTCTGAATGCTGGCGCGAGCGTCGCGCGAACTGCCAACGATTTAATTCGCTATCACGACAAGGTCATCGTGATCGATTCGCGGATACTGTGCATTCTGTCTTTCAATTTTACGTACCTGGATATCGACCGCAGTCGAGGGTTCGGAATCATAACCAAGAACAAGCAGTGGGTGCAGGAAGCAACCAAGCTTCTGGAAGCGGATTGTAAGCGATCGCCTTACAAGTGCGGAAGTTCCACGTTCGTGGTGAGTCCCGTGAATGCCCGAAGGGCGCTCGGCGATTTCCTAAAGAAGTCGCGTAAGCAGCTGTGGATCTACGATCCGAAAATTTC
>JBOGNC010000071.1:0-16142 GCA_050747045.1 Candidatus Acidiferrales bacterium
CTGTACTGATTTTCATTTCGGATCGTACCGAATGAAAACCGCCGGTACTCGAATCCGATTCCGCAGCAATTCCCGTTGTAGGTCACCTCAGCAATCTGGTTTTGAAACACCGACTGCGTGAAATCGTAGCTGGCGCCGAAGGTCACGTTCCATCCGCGACGGTTCATGTCGCCATAGCCAAAAAGCGTGCGCACCTGATTCGATCGCTGCTGGAAATTGGGCGGAGGCGATGGCGGAGTGAGCGGCAAATTCAGCACCGAAAAATGCGCCAGGGTGATGAACGACGCTTTGTACGGCTTCAGCTTCAGCAGCGTTCCGATCGCCGTCATGCGGTTGCGCACTGGATCGTAGTTCAAAATGAACTCCGTGTCGTACCGCCGCCCCGGCTCGACGCGCAGATCGCTCACGATCGGCGAAAAATTGCGCGGTTCGTCGGCAAACGCAAACGGCGTCAGTTCGTCCAGCGTCCTGAACACGTTTGGCTTCCCCGGCGCCAGAGCGCCTCCGAACGTCGGATCGAAAAAGTATTTTTGCGCCACCGTCCAATCGAGAAATTCCTCGCTGCCGTCATCGGTGCGGCGGTAAAGCCTCTGCGTCACGCCGTATTCGATTTCGTTCGTGTCCGTCAGTGTTTCGTCCTCATCGAAGCGCACGAATCGCCCGAAATCGTTCACGCCATTCACATATTGATAGCTGAAAATCGGCTCGATCACGTGCTTCCACTTCGTGTCTCCGTCGTCCCACACGCGCTCGATCGTCGGCAGCCGCACGTCCAGGCGGAACTCCTCGGTGTTGCGGAAAAATGCCTGATTTACGAACGCTCCGTTTTCTACCTGACCGCCATAGTTCGTGCTGCGAAATGTGAAGCTCGGCGCCACGTCCAACCAGTCTCCGAAATGCACCGGCAGAGTCACCGTCGGCGCCACTTCGCTGCGCTCCACGAAATTCGGCGTTTGGAAAGGCGTCACGTTGTCCTGCCGGCTAACCGCGCCGGTAAACGCGTCGAACGAAAAATACACAGGCAACTGATCGAAAAGTTGCCGGTCAACGGAGCTGAACCGTGCCTCCGGCGCCGAACGCAGTGCGATCGACGTTTGCGGCGTGGTGCTCAGATAGTTCCGGTAGCTCAGCGCGGCGAAATTCAGGCTGTAGCCGTCGAAATTGTTGGTCATAAACGCGTCGTTGCGAACTTCGGAGTTCACCGCCTGCGTAAACGTATCCGACCACGCCAGCCGGAACGTCATGGAAGTCAACTGGTCCAGACTTGCAACCGCCCTCCAGCCATGCGCCAACCGCGCCGTAAGCAGCAGTTTCGCTTCGTGGCCGCCCTGCCTCAGAGGCGGCGCTCCCACTTGCGGCAGTCCGCGGTCGATCACCCCAAAATAAGTGGCATCCAACGATGTGTTTTCCCACGGCTTCATGCGAAATTCACCGCGCTGGCTCCAGCCGCGCGCGCTGTAGTATGCGCCGCCAACCGTCGCATCCAGCCAATCGAGCGGCGCCCAATAAAAAGCGTCACCCCACACGGTTCCTTTCTGCGACGTATCCCCGAATTGAGGCACTAGAAACCCCGAATCGCGCCGTTTCTCCGCCGGGATCGTGGCATAGGGCAAATAAAGAATCGGCACCGAAAACACGCGGAAGTTTCCGTTCTCCAGGTGCACGGATCGTTGCAACCGCACCGTCGCCGCCGGAGCGTAAAACTTCCAAACCGGTTTATCGGGATTGCACACGGTCAGCCACGCGCCGCGAATCTTGTACTCGTTTTCGTTCACGCGCTCGGCCACCTTCGCCTCGAAATAGATGGGGTTGGGGCTCACCAACAGAGTCGGCGATGGCCGCCGCTGCAGCGCGAATGTTCCGCGCACGTCGTGGAACTCACCCTGTCCCGTTCGCAGGTTGTAGTTTGCGTCTGCCGCTTCCAGATGTTGGCCTTTGTAATCTAGCTGCACGTGCCCGCGCGCGCTGATCTCTTGGGTTACGGTGTTGTACTTCATGTGGTCCGCGCGCAACCGCGCGTTTTCATAGACCACGTCCACGTTTCCGTCGGCGTAATAGACTTTGCCCGCCAGCCGTTGCTGGTCGGCTTGCAGCGTCATCTCCTCGCCGCCAGTCAGCACTTGCGGAGCGGGCTTCGCGGCCTTTTTTTTGCGGTTCTTCTGCGCGAATGCGCCGCCCGGAATCATCAGTGCAATCGCCAGCAGCGCTGCGAATCGAGCAGGTTTACGGACACACTTAGCGGGGGTCGCGTTCGGCATCGCCTGAAAAGGCTTCGAAAATCTTCGAACCAAATCGCGAGCCTAACACGCGCATCGCGCACTCGCAATCGCCGACCCGATGAGGTTCACCGCCCTGCTTGGTCCGGACGCGCGGCGGGAGCGGTACGACCGAATGACCTCCCTTAAACGTGAGTCGGCTTCGCCACCTGAATTGTCTGGGCAGCCCGACGATGGGGCTCCCGTATTAAGGATTTGCCGATCCTACTTCAAATTGGGATCCGGGCCGCTAGGCGGGGGAGGCGTTGTATCCACCTCAGCTTTGCCGCTGCTGGTCACAGCGTTACGGTTGTTCTGTTCGCAGATGTATTCATCGATTGTCCAAGTCGGATGACGTTTCAAGATTCGAGTCGTCGTGTAGGGACGCGTAAAAACCACGGGATCAATAATCGTCGTCTTGATCTGCATGGTGTTGGGATCAAGGAGCCGAAACCTCTCGAAAACTTTCATCTTGTCGCTGTGCGGAATCCGCTGTTCGATCCCACTGCCGGGTATGACATTCGTCTGGGGAAGCAGGCCCACCGTCTCGGCCACCAGTGTCTGCCCTTCCCAGTGACCCACCGACGCGCCCCAAAAAGTCGGAGCAGGGTCCTTCGGAAGCGGGCGACCGTCCGTATAGATATGACGAATCATTCTATAAAGTTCACCGATAATCGTTACCTGTCCGGGAGTAATCAAGAATTCATACGGATAGGGTAACCGCATGATTTCCGGCATGCCGTTCGGCACGCAGTTAGCCTGAGGATTGTCCTGCGGGGGGTGCGCCTTCAAATACTTCATTTTCGCGACCCATGTCGGCGTGAGAGGAAGACTTGGCTGCTTGATGGAAGCAGGACGTCCAGACGTGCTCGCCGCTTTCGGTGCGTTCTGTTTAGCCGACCCGGGAGGCACAATGAGCGAAGCGTCTCCCAGTGGCATTTCCCATACGCCACTGAAGTCGGGCAATTTGGCAATCGCCTCCCACTCCGCAGCGGTGGGCGCCTTGGTCGCGAAATCTTGAGCGGCCGTGACTGAAACGAACCACGCCGATGCGAGCGCCACAATGACGAGTCTTCCGAAATGCTGCCCGAGTCGCTGAGCCATTCGCATTCCCCCTTCGACTGGATAGTCGTTTTGTCGATCTGCAGGATCAGCAGGAGGAGTTTTTCCAAGTCAGCTCGCCGATGCTCAGAGATGGGATCCCACATTTGCGGGTCCCGTTCGCATTCCACTCGGCGGCACATCCACCCGCGATTTCCGATTCGCCTATCTCGCCTGGTAGTACTTCTCGAGCGACGCGGGAAGTCCGCCGTCGTTGGTCACGACTCTCCTGTGGAGATACCAGCGACCGGCCCGCTTGACCAGTTCGTCGTGCTCCCTCCCCTGTTCGACGATATGAGGTATGGCTCTGTGATTTTCCGAATAGACCTCCGTCCAAATCACATCCGCGGTCGCGGAGTTTCCGTCCACGACGATTTTCGGATTCGTGAGCAGCACGTGAATTGTCCCTTTCGACTTCGGAATGGTCTTGTACAGATCGTCGATGGCCCCTTTGCCGTGCTTAATTATGCCGTTAACGTCGACCGTCGCATCGTCGGCGTAGTACGAATCGAAATGCGTGCTTCCGGCGCTCAGCGCGCTGTAGTAGTCGACGAGCATGTCCTGGATCTGCGCTCGGTCAATCAGCGTGGAAAGCGTGATCGGTCGGTTCTGGGGAAGTGCCCGAGGAGCTGCGGCGAGCGCCACTGCGAACGCAACGAGCACTCCACCTGCCCACAGATGATTTTTGAATGCGGTCAGTACGCGACATAGCATAGAAGGGTCTCCCGGATGTGCGCTCATATGGTCTGAGTTCTTGAGGCGCATTCTACACCTGGGTGTACAAGGCAAGTCGACGCTTAACGCATTATCCGAGATCTCGAATGACCTTGACTTGTACGGTTGGCGACAGCATAGCCTCGAAGCAGGGGGGAAGAACGTTTGTGCCGTTCGGCCTCCCTCTGGATTGATCACATACGAAAGGCTTTCGTCACCAGCTACACTGCTGCCAGCTATGGAGCGCATGGACCCGCGCAGCGGCAAAAGCTCTTACCGGGCGATTACTTTCGGTCCAAGGGCTCGCGGTGCCCTGGCCAAGTTCGCCTTCGTTCGCCTCCTTAAGGCCTCCCCGTATCTTGGATCTGTCCATCCTATTTAAGATTTGGCTCCGGGGGAGGCGGCGGGGTGGTGTCCACTTGCGCTTTGCCGCCGCTGGTTAGAGCATTACGGTTGTTCTGCTCGCAGATGTATTCGTCAATCGTCCAATCTCGATGACGCTTCAAGATTTGAGTGGTCGTGTACGGACTCGTCAAAACCACGGGATCGATGACGGTCGTTTGGATACTCATGGTGTCGGGATCGAGAAGCCGATAGCGCTCGATGATTTTCATTTTGCCGCTGTGCGGAAACCGGTGTTCGATCCCGCTGCCCGGTATGATGTCCGTCTGGGGCAGTAGGCCCACGGTCTCGGCCACCAGCGTGTTCCCGTCCCAATGACCCACTGACGTGCCCCAAAAAGTAGGAGCTGGGTCTTTGGGAAGCGGACGCCCGTCCGTGTAGATATGTCGAATCATCCTATAGGCCTCGCCGATGATCGTCACCTGGCCGGGAGTCAGCAGGAACTCGTACGGGTACGGCTGCGCCATGATGTCCGGCATGCCGTTCGGCACGCAGTTCGCCTGAGGATTGTCCTGCGGAGGGTGCGCCTCCAAATCTCTCAGTTTCGCGACCCATGCAGGTGTGAAATCAAGAGTCGGCTGCTTCGGCATAGCGGGCCGTCCAGTCCTTCTCGCAGCCTGCCGTGGTTTCCGTTCAGCGGCCCCGGGTTGCACAACGAGCGAAGCGTCTCCCAGCGGCATTTCCCAGACACCAGTGAAGGCCGGCAATTTCGCGATCGCCGCCCAGCTCGCGGCGGTGGGTGCCGGGCGCTTGAAATCTTGTGAAGCTTGAGCTGGAGCGGCAGAAACGAACACCGCCGATACAAGTCCAACGACAATGAATCTTCCGAAATATTTCCTCATTTGCTGTGCCACCGCCTCCCTCTCGACTAGCACCAGGTAAAACAGTTTACTCCGACACGTGAGACCACGTGATCGATAAGCGGCGTGACCGGAAGTTTGCGGGACATCTCCGTCAACCCGGCTCAGACTTTTGATGCGCCGCCGTACTTTGTGTCGGCGGTTCCCCGGAATGATTTCATGGCTTGACGAGCTTCATCTTCCAGGTCTTCCCACGTCTCGCACCATTCCGTCACAACCTCAAACTCCCGAGTCCCTTCATTCCAGCGCCCTATTGCCAGTTCTACAAGGCAACAGCCAACGAAGAACTTGCGTCGCGAAAAACTTACAACTTCAAGATCGAGCATTTTGCACAGTTGTCGAGTGTATGGACCTTCGGACATGGTCGCCTCACTGAATCCATAGTCCATCATCAGTTTCCCGGATCGAGTTCCGCCCCTCGCCACCGCCCCTGCAGGTTCAGCGCCTATTCGCATTATGTATCTCTCTATGATGCGCCGATCGAATGGCAGTAGAAACACAATGAAAAGAACGAGGATCATCAAAAAGCCGACCATTTCGGATGACGATCCCGTTCCCCCCGAAAACAGCCCGACGCACACGAGCAGAGCTTTGGCCGAAAATACGCATTGGACGAGGCTGACCATCTTTCCCGGCTACATAACCGACTAGAGTATACCGCGGCGCCGTCACAATGATAATTGCAGCCAGCTATCGCAGCTTTCCGCTTGGAAGCCCTGTAAGCCGCGGAGCAGATGATCTCGCGGAAGGTTCCATACGCGTCTGCCATGGTTGGTGCTCATTCCCAGGTGTTTGCCCCGTGCCCGTTACGCCACATTTCCACACTCGTATTCTTCGTACGCAGTGTTGTCGCAAGTTTCGTCGTGCTATGATTCTCGCGTTCCTCACTGGAACTTCCGCAGCGCAAAACGGACCAGTGATACGTATCTGCCCTAAGTGTGGAGCTCTTCTGCTCGACGACACGGACTCGTGCTCGTTCTGTTCCGCCGAAGCCGCCGAAAATCACGCGTTTCTAGAGCCTATAGGCGCAGCCGCGCGCTCGTCCGCATCGAACGCCGCGCGTTCCACGCGCGCAATCCGTATCTCGCGAGGTTCGGGTGCAGCCGCCGCGGTCGCTCCCGCGCTTGAGCGCACTCAATCCGCCGAGCCTGATTGGCGCAACGAAGTGTCGCGCCGCCTTGAGCAATACCGCGCCCGTCGCGGCCATCTCCGCCACGACGACCCCCAATCTGGCCTTCCGTTTCACGAGACGGCTGTTTCGGCCCGAGAACACGCCATCGCTGCTGCAGAAGCTGCGGCAGCCGTGGAAGCTGAAATCCGCGAGTCCGCCGCCTCCCAAGCCAAGGCTGAAGCCCGCCTCCGCCTAGCGCAACGCCAGCGTCAACCCGAGCGCGTCGAAATCCGCATCCAACCCGAGCTCGACTTCTCCGCCTCGCCAGACGATCGCGCCCATCCGCAAACCGCTCTCGTCCCGGTCGCCTCGCTCGCCGAACGCCGCTGGGCAGGCGCGCTCGATGCCATCTTTCTCGGTTTCACTTGCGCCGGTTTTCTCGGTCTGTTCCGTTCGCTCGGCGGCGTAATTACCGTCGCGAAGACGGACGTCGTCGTCTACGCCCTCGCCGCCTATTTCTTTTACGGCTTTTACGTTTCGCTCTTCACCGTGCTTGCTGGCTCAACGCCCGGCATGCAGCTCCGCGGACTAGCCGTCGTCCGCCTCGATGGCAGCCTGCCGGACACGCGCCAACTGCTCTGGCGCAGCTTCGGCTACTTGCTCTCCGGCGCCACTTTGCTGCTCGGTTTTGTTTGGGCTCTCTGGGACGAAGACCGCTTCACCTGGCAGGATCGCATCTCGCAAACTTACGTTACCGCCGCCGTTCCGCTCTCCGATTTCGACTCCTTCGGAGTGCGCTCCGCAGGCCACCGCTTCGCCCATAAATAACCACGCGCACCTCTGGAACGATTGAAAGCTGGATTAACGCCCCAGGTTAAAGACCCATGAGCCGGTCCGGGAACGCTACTCCGCCCTATGGCACAAGACGCAATTTATGCATCTCGCGGATCATAGCCGCGATCAAATAAGTTGGTGGATGGGAGTTGAGCCGCGGCGCTAAGTCTTTGGAGGCGCGTATGGCTCAGGACAACAAACAGATTCAACCCGATGCTTGGCTTGCTTCATTGGTAGCTGGTCTGGCGGCGACGTCTACTATGGCCGTCGCGATTATCATCCTGTTTTTCTTTCATACCAGGTAGGCTTCGGCGGCGCCTAGCCGGGATGAATTTAGGGCAGTCTCTCGGGGATCATTGGATCAGAGCGTGCGGTTCGTCGTAAGCCTCGTGATCGTTTCTCAGCCTGCTCGTCGCGCCACCAAAAACCACGCGTGGGGATCTTCTCCCGCGAACATCGCCTGCCTCGCCTCGGGACGCGTCTCGAACCTGGCGCGCTCCAGCGTCTCGATCTCCCATCCCTTCGCAAACGCGCTGCGCAGCTCCGCTTCGGTCACCCGACGCGGCCCCTGATCCCCCGGTGTTTTCTCGCTGAAGCACATGATCATCAGCCGCCCGCCCGGCCGCACCACTTTTGTGAGTCCTCGCACGTACCGCGCCCGGTCTTCGTCTCCAAACACGTGAAATAGTCCCGAATCGATGGCGTTGTCGAACTGTTCGTTCGACTCATCGAGCTTCAATGCATCTCCCACTCGAAACGTCGCCGCAATACCGCGCTCCGCCGCTTTCTTTCGCGCCGACGCGATCGGCGCCTCCAGAAAATCCATCCCCGTAACGGCGTGTCCCTTCGATGCGAAAAACAGCGCATTTTCGCCCGTCCCGCATCCGCAGTCCAAAATCGAACCCTTCAATCTGTCCGCTGCCTCCGCAAATTTCGACTGCGGCTTGCCGATATCCCACGGCGGAGCGTTCGTCGCATACATATCCTGAAAACGCCCGCGTACCACTCCTTCCGCTTCGCTCATCGTTGCTCCTCTTAACTCTCGCTCGAGCCTTTTGGCTCTAGCAACACGTAACCTGCCAATTTCTGAAACGCCTCCCGCTGCTGCTTCGATAGGAAAATTCCGCGCACCATAAACATCATCCGCATTCTCATTGGCAGTTCCAGCATGCGCTTCCGGCGCTGCGCCTCTTCCCAGTAATAACGAATTTCCTTCTGCTTCCATCCGTGCTTCTCGAAAAATCCCCACCAATCGTCCGGCGCGAATTTGAACGGCGCATTCTGCATGTGCCGGTGCATGCCATTGCGCCCGCGGTACTTCACCACCTCCGGCGAAAAATAATCCAGCACCCAATAACGTGCCTGCGCCATCGCCCGCAAATCGTCCGCCAGCGAAGCCGCTTGCTCCTCGCTCAGGTACGGCACCACGCCTTCGGTTAGCACCAGCATCTTTTCCGACCGCGCGTCTACTCCCGCCAGCACGCGCCGCCGCTCCGCCACGTTCGCCAAATCGATTTTCACCCGCTCCAGCCGGCATCGCGGCTTTTCTTTCGCCAGCCGCTCTTCCTTGAACTCGATCATGTGCGGATAATCCGCCTCGATCCACACCAGCGATTCCGGCAGCTCCATCCGGTACGGACGCGTGTCCAGCCCCGCGCCCAAGTTCAAAACCGTGTCCACTCCCTCGGCGATCACTTCGCGAATGTAGTCGTCAATGATGCACGTGCGCAGCACCACGCTCCACCCGGTCCAGAACGTCATCGGCATCGCCTGCGCGATTTTCTTCCCGCGTTCGCCCGCCAGCATTCCCGCCAGTGGATCGTGAAACAGCGCATCCGGCCGCTCACCTTCCATCGCCCGGTAATGCGCGATCCAGAAAGCCGTGTCAGACACATCTCCAATCAATTGTTCCGGCATCGTTTCAGGCATGGCTCAGATTCTAAAGCGCTGGCGGCGTTCCGTCTATCCGCGACGCGCGTGCTGCCCGTTGTTTTCACGTCCGCACGCCATCGCGCACACAACGGCTTGGCCTTGTGGGTCGCGCCTTCAAAAGTCACACAAGCCCGTATCGCAGCGCCAACTTTAGCCGCCGGAGCCGCTCGGTACCACCGGCGCCATCAGATTGTGGAAGCTCCCGACCTTAGTCCGGGGAGGCAGGGCGCCTTATGCCCTGTCGTAACGACGCGCGCCGCAGCGCGCTCCCATTCGCGCATCTTCACCCGCGCGAAGTATTCGCCGTTGGACCGCATTCCAAATCGACAATCCCAGAAAAATGTATACAATATCGCCCGGCGCTCGTTTTAACGGAGGACCTTCGCATGTTGAAAATCCTGAAGAATCTAGCCCCAGTGGGAATATTGATAGGGACGCTAATCGCCGCCTGCGCAGTCGTATCGCTGCCGGCCCAAGCGGCTGGATGCAAGCGTCCCGCGCTGAAGGCCATGATCGCGGACTATTTCAAAGCCGTGGACACGCACGACATGTCCGCGCTGCCCACCGCCGCTGACGTGCGCATCACCGAAAACGGCGTGGTCATGCAGCCCGGCACGGGATTCTTCAAAAGCGGCGGCGCCGTCCTCCTCGAACGCGACTTGATTGACACGCAGCGCTGCGGCACCGTCTCCGAAGCGGTCACCGACGAAACCGTCAACGGCGCGCAAACCCTGGCCGTCATGGCCGTGCGCCTCAAGGTGGACCACGGCAAAGTCACCGAGATCGAGCAGCTCGTCACCCGCGCAGCCGGCGAAAAGGGCTTCTACAATCCCAAGGAACTGCTGTCCACCAAGAATCAGGATTGGACCACTCCGCTGCCGAAAAATAAGCGCCTCACTCGCTATTACATGAACAAAGGCGGCAACCAGTACTTCGACGATTTCGTCAAGGATCCCACCGTCCTGCCTCCCTTCGCCACTCCCTGCAACCGCTGGGAAGGCGGCACGCATACCACGCGTACCGGCAACTGCTCTCCAAAAGGTTTGGTGCTCACGCACACCGACCGCCGCTTCCCGGTGACCGACCTCGAAATGGGCGAGACCGCCATCTTCGTCAATTTCGCCAAGGGCCTGCCGGACGTCCACATCTTCAAATTCAATTCCGACGGCAAAATTTATCTCATCAACGCCGTCTTCGGCGGCCGCGTCTCCGGCCCCGTCTGGCCCTCCTCCAAAGCCACCGCTATGAAATAGCGCCGCCGCGCGCCACTCATGTCCGCGCTGTCATCCCGAGCGAGGCCGCAGTCGGGCCGACGAGGGATCTGCTTTTGCACTTCCGGGTGCCGCACTCTTCGCGTCGTTCGCGAAGGGTGCGGATCTCGTAGCGCCGGCGTCTCGCTGGCGTATTTTCTCGCTTCTCGCGCTCTCGGTCGCGCTACTGCGGGCCTGTAGAATCGCCTCGCGCGTTACCTTCGTTGCCGCGCTTCACGATCACCGGTCGGCCACCCGGCCGCAACTTCAAAACTTCCGCGCCCGGAGTGTTTTCCGGGGCTGGTCCCGAATCGGTCGTCGGTTGCTGAGGATACGACAGAGGATACATCGCAAAGGAGCACTGTTTTAATTCTGGTTCACAGTCGAGAATGCCTCGCCGTAGAATTTGCACCGGGCCCTGATCTGGAAACAACGTCTCGAATTTTGCCGCCGAAAGAGCTTTTCCTTCGTTGCGCAGTTCCTCCGATCCGCTGACGAATCTCGCCTCTACTTTTCCGTCGGGCGAAAGAAGCACTACATAATCCGCGCTCGCGTGAGCTTTCGGTTTCGGTAAAAAGGGCACCTGCACGATGCGAAGCGACTGTATGTCGGCGGGTCCGAGGTAACCAAGTCCACGGTCGCCACCGAGGGCGTCCAGGCGCATGTGCGAATTCGCTGGCGCGTGTCCCGTCGCAACCGCTTCAGAGTATAAGTGGATCGCCTCGCGCTTTTTTCCCTGCTTCTCGTCTACTTGTCCCAGGTGGTCGGCGATTGTCGGGTCCAGCGACAAATGCCAGCCCGCATTCAAATATTTCTGAGCCTGTTCCAGATCGCCAGAGCGGAAATACGCCCAGCCCAGCGTGTCCCAATACGCGGCCAGACTCGACGCCGTCGCGAAATCCGTGGGCGCCGCGCTATCAATACTGATTTTCGCCGTCGCGGATTCTTCCTCACTAACCGCCTTCCGCGCGTCCTGCAATGCCTCAGCCAAATTCACATTCGCGTCCGCCATCGCGTAGGCAACGCTATTCAACGTATTCGCTGACGAATCCGCCTGCAGCGCGCTTTCGAACGTCGAAATCGCCCTGGCCACGTCTCCCGATCGTGAATACGCCGTTCCTAGCTGAGTCAGCAGGATGGCGCTTCCCGGATTGCGCTTCACCGCCCCTTCCAGTTCCGTGACTGCCAGCGGATACCGCTGCAAGCTCAACAGGATGGAGCCGGCTCTTTCAGGCGCCATTACGTTTTCTGGCACCGCTTGCTCCAGTTCTCTCCAGACGGCAAGCGCGTCCTCCATCTGATGCTGTGCCAACAACAGGGTGCCGAGTTCTTCGTACGCAAGCGGCTGTTTGGGATCGAGCGCGATGGCTTTTCTAAGCTCCGCGATGCCCTGGTCGCGAGGTCCCATCGCTGCGTGCAGCGTGCCAAGCGCTGTCCACGCCTGTGCGTACTTCGGATCCTTCTCCACGGCCTGCTGGAAGTATTCCATCGCTCCCGGGATATCCCGCATTTGCCACGATTGGTAACCCTCGCTATAAAGTTTCAGTGCTTCCGAATTGCTGCTCGTCCCGTTGTTACTTTGGGCTCCGTTCAGCACAATGTAATTGCGTTCGTCATTTTCGATGGCTTTCTCGAATTTTCCGTATGCTTCCATTTGCGCAGGCGCTACTTCACGAACCTTCGTCACCAGTTTTCGCTCCACGTGCAGCAAGCCTCCTGTGGTCGCGAATGAATACGTATAGGTCGCGTCGTAATCGCCAAACGGAGTACTCACGTGTGCGGCTTCGGGCAGCTTCGGCGTCATGTCCGCTGGCAGCTCGATAGTCGCCACATAATCGGTCTCCTCTGGAGATCCCAATTTGATCGGATTGGTCTTAGCCTCAGCATCGTCCGGCACAGCCGGTATATAAACAGGCGGAAATGGCGGCGTGATCTGCCTCTCACCCCAATCCGAATAATTTTCGCGTTTGTAGTCGTACGTGACGTGAAGCGGCACATCGGTTTGGTCCGGCGGCGTCACGGTAACGTTGCTCACAGTTCCGCCGAATCCGAGGTTCCGCGAGATTTTTTGCAGCACGTCATTCCACTGTGGCTGGCCGGCCTGGCGGAACGCCAGGCGGAATAGCAACTCCGAATCGTCTCGAAATGTCATTTGCATCTTGCTCGTCAAGGTTCCAGCGTCATCCAGCGTCGCATCGGCCTGAAACTGAAAGTGCTGCTCGAACGGTGGATCGGCCGGAGTCTTCACCAGTTGGGTGCCACCACGATCTGGGATCACCAGTGCCCATTTGTCTCGCACCCCCGCTACGAGGTATCCGTACGGACCCACTTCCGGCGTTGTGTCCAGAAAAAGAAAGCCCTGTTTTTGGGGAATGGCCGTGATTACATGATCGAATTGCAGCGGCGACGGCACGCCCCGGTCGATCTTCGCTGACGAGTTCACCAGCGCCGGATAAGCCTTAATGCCCTCCGCAGCCAGCAGCGCCTCGAAGAGCGTGTGCTTGTCTTTGCAGTCACCGTAATCGTTACTCAGAACGTCTTCCGCCGCGTGCGGCTGGTAACGTCCGATCCCCAAATCGATCCCGATATAGCGGAAGTGGGTCGAAACGAACGCGTACACGCCCTTGATCTTGTCCGTCTCGGTCGTTTCTCCGCGAGTCAACTCGTCGGCTTTTGCCTTAATTTCGGGGGTCGGGATCGCGCGCGCAGCCACCAAATCACCGAACCATTTGCCGAGTTCGTCCCAATTCCGAAAGCTTGTTACTTGCACGTCTGGTTCTTTTATCCCATCGCTGCTCGCCGCTGCGTCGCCCGTTTTTACCGTCAGGTTTTTCGTCTGCCAAGTGTAAACGCGGTTCGCGCCGCTTTCGGCCACACTCGGTTGCACCGTCGCGCTCTTCACCATCGCCTTCCGGTCGCTTGGGACGCTTACTTCCAGATTCTCTTGCAGCACGATGGCAGTGCGCATGAAGTTGAACGAATTCCAAAACTGCCCCGGGTCCAGCGGCTTTGTAACATCCGCGTGCCATTTGAATTCCAGCACGTCCCCGATTTCGAGGCCTTTCACCGCCACCTGCATTTCCTTCAAGTCGCTGTAGAACGGAGCCTGCTGCGTGATTTCCGCCGGCATGTCCAGCGCATTTCCTGCCGGCGTGTCTATCACCTGTTTATCGGGTCTTGCTACCCGTACGTAATCGATTTGCAGTGTCGTCGTTGCCGAAGCATACGGGATATGCAATACGCCGAACTCTTGTACGCCGGCCTGCGACTGGATTCGAACCCGCGCCAACCGCGTAAGCGTCGCTGTGCCGTCATCATGAAA
The DNA here is from genome assembly GCA_050747045.1 of Candidatus Acidiferrales bacterium. Taxonomy (GTDB): domain Bacteria; phylum Acidobacteriota; class Terriglobia; order Acidiferrales; family UBA7541; genus Palsa-295. The sequence goes on from JBOGNC010000071.1 coordinate 13,782, forward strand.
AACAGCTGATGTATTCAGGTTTTCGACTACGGCTGCTTGGTTGGAATAATCTGCTGGAGCATAGTTGCCGGGCTGCTTCGCGTTTTGTGCTGTACAGCGTGTCGGCAGAAACGCGCCGAATCCAACGAACACCATCGCTGCGATACCCTTGCGCAACTTCATGTTCTCTGAGCCCGGTACTGCATCGGAGATACGTAACGGAATCGGCATTTTACCCGCAAATGCCAACTCTCGCTATCCAATCGTCGTAGCCCGTGCTCCTTCCTGCACTCACCGTGATCTAGGCCCTCCTCCTCAGCCTGAGCGTCGGCCTAGTACGTTGCAGGGCTAGCGTCCTAGCCCCCTTTCGCAGTCCCCTAAAAATGGCCGATGTGCGTGACTACCTATCAGGACCCGCGAGGAAAGAACACTGCCGGGGAAACTCGGAACCGTTTGCTCAATCTCTCGATGTGAGATTTGTTGAGTTCTCGCTTGCCGTGCAGAACTTCGGACACGACGCTCTCCGTTCCGAAAATCGGCGCTAGGTCCTTTTGACGAAGGTCGTTTGCCTCCATTAAAGCGCGAAGGACCTCGGCCGGCGAAGCGTCGGGGATCGCATGATGCTGTTCCTCGTAATCCTCGATCAACGCCATCAGGACCGCGGCGTACTTTCCCACATCGGCAGAGGGATTTTCCTCGCTGGCCAGCTTGTCCAGCACCGACAAATATTCTCGATGCTGCCGTTCAGACACTATCGGCATCGGCGACGCGACATCGAGCGCGTACTTTTCTGATACAGCGATCATAGTTGTTGCCACTCCTTCTCGTCGTACTCAGCGTGGCTTACGACGTGCCGGACGTAGACCATCTTCCATTTGTATTTGACGGTCGCAATCAACCGGCAGCGGTTATGGCTGATATCGAACACCACGTACCGTCCGACCACGTCCGAGCGCTTCCAGCTATTCCGAACCTCCGCAAAGTTGTTCCAGTCCGCCGATTTTGTGACCTTGTACCACGCGTTGAGAGATGCGCTCCATTCCGGGTGTTTCGCGGCCGCGTCCTTAATGGCCTTTCGGCTGATGATCCGCATCCAACGCCATCTTCGCATATTGCGAAGTAAGAATCAAACCGGTCTCGCATCCGTTAGCTCCAGTCAATTCCCAAAATGGAACCGATCTTTCCCTCGGAAATGGAAAGCGTACGTGAAGATTTTTCTCTCTTGATTTCCGGTCAAATCCGTGCTACCGTGGTTCGTTTTTAGTTGCCGGCGCGAAGCTGCTGGACGCGGGCAACTTGGATCTGTGGCGCCCGTCAGCACTTGCCGCGCCGGGGCTTGCTCCTGCGCAGGCGGGGCGTGCGCGGCCCGTGTGCCTGCCCGCCGCAGGCAGGTCTCAAGGGCCGCAAGAGAGGGGAACCGGTGGTGGCATCGAGCGAAAGATCGGCGATCCGTTCGGCGTCGACGCTCGCCGCGGCGCCTCGCAGCTTGCGGCGCTGCCATTCCGCGCTCCCCTTGAGTTTTGTAGGGCGGGACTTCAGTCCCGCTCTAAACAGGCGCGCAGTGGCGCGCTACCGCTCGCGCTGTTCCGCGATTTTTGTGTCCCGGTGTTCTCTACCGAGAAGCCGCGCGAAGTACTCGCCTTCGGTTCTCACCAATCAACCATCACTCGAAATTCACGCTCCTAAGGGCGGAACGGTCAATCGACCTTTGGCACGCGTAAGTCACAGAAAACAAACGGTCGAGCACACGCAAGGGCGGAACGTCCCGGTGCACACGTTTTGCACGCATTTTAATCGCTCCGCAATCGCCCATAGCCCCCGCCGTCTTGCCGTCTCGCAGCGGAACGCCAGACTCTACTACGAGTCGCGCTGTCTCATCCGCCCGATGTGTTCAGTCTTGCCTTCCGCTAATCAGCAGTCAGGAGACATCGATCACGCCTTCCTACCCGAGACTGCCAATCGAGTAGAAACGGACATAAGTCATAGAAAACAAACGGTGGCGTACGCTGCTACCCGAGACTGGGGTAAACCATTCGAACCCGCCGAGCGGATCGTCGAATTTACGTTCGTATTGCGGAGCGCCACCGCTCGCGCAGTTCCACCCGTTTGCCTTGATGCAGAGCAAAGCGCGCGTTGGGTTTCCTTGTGCTTTTCACAAATCACTAATCACGAGTCGCTGATGACGAAATCACCGCTCACGAATCCCGCGCCCGCCGATGCTATAATCATCGAAGCTATAACCAAGAGCGCGGGTAACGCAGTCAAAAGGAATTGGGCATGAGTTCATTGGCAAAAAAAATCGTAGCGGTACTTTCGGTCTTTGTGATCGCGTACGTCGCGGCGGGCTTCATGATGAGCCGCGCCGACGACCAAAAGGAAAGC
>JBOGNC010000072.1:0-16039 GCA_050747045.1 Candidatus Acidiferrales bacterium
AACTGACAGTGCAAACGCCAGATGGCACCCTTACCGCTCCAATCACGCAGACGTTCACTTTGTTTCCGACGAGGCCGGCGCTTGTCTCCGCGTTGCCTGATAGCATTTCGCAAGGATCGTCGACCGCCAACGTGGCGCTCACCGGCGGGTTTTTTTCAACGTCGGCTTCAAACGTCACGACCGCTACCTTTAACGCCGCTTCGGTTCTTTACGCGCTGAATAGCAGCCGCCAAATTACCGTCACCATTCCTGGTTCATCGCTCGGCACCGAAGGCTTGTATCCAATCGTGCTTCAGAACGCAAACGTGGCCGCCGGCGAGTCTTCGATAGCCGCCATCGACGTCGCGGTCACCCCGACTGCCAGCCTGATTCCTACGGGACCCGTCGGCGCGGCCATCCCAGTCGGCTCCGATCCAACCGCAGTTGCCGTGGATAAAGCCGACGGAATCGCCGTCGTCGCCGATACCGGAAGCAATAGCGTTTCGCTCCTGAACCTTCAGTCCAGCTCTGTAACTGGCACGATTCCCGTTGGCAATCAGCCCACGGGCGTGGCAGTGGATGACCAGTTGCCCGATCCTGTGGCGCTGGTGGTAAACAGCGCCGATCAGACGGTAACTGGGATAGATCTAACCAGCGGCAACACGACTACTCTTTCCGTTTCTATAAGCGCTGGCCCGAATCCGCCGCTGCCGTATGCCGTTGGCATTAATCCCGTCACCGCGCAAACCGTTCCAGGCATCACTCCTGTGGTACATCGCGCGCTCGTGGCGTATCAATCCGCGAACCAGGCCACCGTGTTGGATGTTTCAGATGTGGCCGGCAGTCCCGTACTTTCCATCGTGCAAACGATCAGCGGCACATCGGTCCTCTCATACACGACCGGAGCGCATCCCGCCGTTGCGGTCGATCCGCGTCTTAATTGGGCGGTCGTTACCCCGGGCGGTTCTGGAACGATCGGAGTTGTCGATCTCGGCCGCGATCCGGTGGCTGGCGTAGACGTGGGCCGCACCCCGCAGCTCATCGCCAGCATCGCCGGGTCCATCAGCGTTCAGGGCATCGGGATCGATTCCGAAACGCACGAGGTTTTGCTCAGCGATCCGACCGCTGGAAACCTAAACGTCTTCAGCCCGCTGAATGAATCAGAGACCACCGTCAACAATCCGTGCACTCCTAGTCCTTCGTGCACGGCGACGCCCTTCGACGGCACGAATTTCGGCGCCGCTGCCGTAAATCCACTCACCGATGTCGGCATCGCGGTGAAAGACGGCGCTGCTGTGGTCGTCAACCTGGGCAGCCAACTAGTGCTTCAAAACGTGAAGGGTTTGGGTCGTTCGCCCGGCGCGCAAGCGGTCGCCGTCGATCCGGTCTCGAACGAAGCCGTGGTCGCGAATTCGCAGGATGGCACTGTGTCGATCATCTCGCTCGGCGCCGCGCTGAATCCCATGCAGGTCGTGGAGACGAGTCCGACCACCACGTTCACATCGGCCGCGCCCGTGACGCTAACCGTGACCGGCAGTTTCGCTGCCGGGTCAACGGTGCGCCTGGATCAGACTGCGCTGGTCACCGCGCCGGTCGCCAGTACGTGTGCTGCTGGCCTTTGCAGGCAGCTGACCGCAACGATTCCTGCGAGCATGCTCGGTTCGGCGCGCCGCTTCGCTGTGGACGTGCAGAATCCCGCGCTGCAGGTTTCCAATGTCGAGGACTTCACCGTGGTGCAGGCGATTCCCGTTGGTGCCACTCCGGTCGGCGTGGCGGTCGATTCCGATCGCGATCTTGCGGTGGTCACCAATTCTGGAAGCGGTACAGCGTCGCTCGTCTCGTTGGCCCAAGGTCCCGAATCGCCACTGTCCCTCGGTCCGGTTGGCGAGCTTTCGTACTCGCCGGTACAAGTCGGTGATGTTCCCCAGGGGGTTGCGGTTCTTTCCAGGGGCGGCGCTGCCGTCGTCGCGAATAACGGCAGCAACAACGCCACCGTGATCGACGAGACCGGCACAAACCCTCCCTCAACCGTCACGCTCTGCGGGAGCAGCGGAACCGTCCAGTGCGTCGGTCCCGACGGCGTGGCCGTTAATCCGGATACGGGTACAGCCGTTGTTACCAACACGAACCCCAGCTCTACCCAGATCGCCGGAACCGTGAGCTCATTCACGCTGGGAGGTACTTCCTCGAACGCTACTATCCAGGTCGACCAAGATCCCGTGGCTGTGGCCATCGACCCGTATTTGGACTACGCCGCCGTTGCCACCGCCTCACAATCCAGCAGCTTCGACATTCTCAATCTCATAACCCAGGCGAAAGTCGGAGGCATTACCGGCACCTCGCAGAATCCGAGCGGGATCGTTTTCGACCCGCTCAACAACGTGTTCTTGAGCGCCGATAGCTTGCAGAACACGATCACCATCATCGATCCGAACACGTTCCTGCCCACGTCCGTCGCCGTCGGCATCGCACCCACGTCGCTCGATTACAACTACCAGACCAGTACGCTGGTCACCGTCAACGGGCCGAGCCATACCATGTCCATCATGGCGTATGTGTGCCCGCCCACCGCTTCGGCTCCTGCTTGCATCGGTCCTCAAGTTCGATCGGTGTTGGCTCTCGGAGGCTCGCAGAACTCCACCGTCGTCCTGGGTCCAAACGCGGTGGCTATCGATCGGAAGTTCAACCTGGCCGTTGTAGTCGATCCCGATAACAACCGCCTCTTGCTGGTTCCGCTGCCTCGGTAACGGCTTGCTGATGCGGGGAAAACCTTCTTGCTCGGTGGCGGCATCGATAGCAGTAGCAATTGGCGCCATGATCGGCGCGCGAATCTGATTGACCATGTTCTCAATCCGCCGCTATAATCCTCCATTTCAAATGGGGTCATCGGCGCGCCCAGCTTGCGCGTCGGGCCCTGAGTTTCGCGGCAATTTTCCGCAAAAATCGCATAAGGAGTGAGAATGAAGATTCGAATGGTGGTTCCGGTTGTGGCCGCGCTGTTGATGACACCTGCCGTCTGGGCGCAGCAAGGAGGCGCCGCAGCCAACAGGGTTGGCATCATCAATATCCAGGCGGCTATCGCAGGCACCGCCGAAGGCAAGCAGGCCAACGCGGAGCTTCAGTCGCAGTTCGCGCCTCGGACCGCGGAGCTGCAACAAATTCAAAAGCAGATCGAGGACGTTCGCAGCCGTCTGCAGACCGGCCAGACAACGCTCAGCGATGAGGAGTCGGCGCGCCTCACCGATGAGGGCCAGAGGTTGACTCGCACGCTACAGCGCAAACAACAGGATTTGCAAGGCGACGAAAGCGACGCTAGCCAGGACGCGATCAGCCGCATCGGCCAGAAAATGATGTCGATTCTCGATAAATACGCGAAAGATCACGGTTATTCCGTGATCTTGGATACGTCCTCTCAGCAGGGGCCAGTGATCTACGCGTCGAATCAGGTCGATCTTACGCAGGACATCATTCACCTGTACGACCAGGCGCATCCGGTTTCCGGTTCGTCCGCGGCTCCTGCCACTCCCTCACGACCGGCGGCTCACCACACGCCGCCCCGCAAGTAGCACGTCATTTTCGCCGGGCGCCGCGCGAACGTTTGTTCGCAGCGGCGCCTTCGGCTATCATGTTTGTGCAAGTCGCGAATTCATTTTCTGCGCGCACTACATCTCGTAAGCAGCTTAGGAGGATTAGCATGGCAATTTCCGTTGGAATGGCCGCGCCGGATTTCTCGCTCAAGGATCAGAGCCAGAAGGATGTGAAGCTCTCCGATTTTCAAAGCAAAAAGAACGTCGTGCTGGTGTTTTATCCGCTCGATTGGAGCCCCGTCTGCACCAACGAGCACACCTGCTTCGTCAACGACATGAAGCGCTTCGAGCAGCTCGACGCGCAGGTGCTGGGCATTAGCGTCGATAGCGTTTGGTCCCACAAGGCTTTCGCGGAAAAAATGCACATTCAATATCCGCTGCTCGCCGATTTCCAGCCTCGCGGCGCCGTGGGAGATAAATTTGGCGTCTATCTTTCCGACAAGGGCATCACCGGCCGCGCTATCGCCATCGTTGACCGCCAGGGAAAAGTCGCGTGGTTCAAGAACTACGATATTCCTTCCGTGCCGGACGTGAACGAAGTTTCAGACGCGCTCGCCAAAATTAAGTGACATCCGCCTGAACGTTTTAATTCGCTGAGGTGCAGTTGGTTTCGCCGGGGACGCGCTGGTGGCTGATGCCGCCGGCGCCTTTTGGAATCAGCTCTCTTTGCCCGAGCCGCTCCGTGAAGCAAGTTTAATTGTCATTTTGCGGTGTCAGATCCCCATCAGGCGCTGGATTTGCGTGCGATGGCGCGGAAGCAAACGTGCGGATGTAATCCACCAATTCCCATCGCCCTTGTTCTTTGATTTTATCCTTGAACGCTGGCATTGGCAGCCGCCCGTACGTGATCTGCCAGTAGAGTTCGCCATCGGAGACGCGGCGCATTTTCGAAACGTTCGTGAAGTTCCCGGGGGCCGCGGACAATTCCGGCGCCTTTTGACCGTGGCCGTCTCCATTGGCTCCGTGGCACGTCTGGCAATGAAGCTGGTAAAGCTGCTTGCCATCTGTCAGCGCCTTGGGAGTTACCGGCACCGGGTTCTTCAGCTTGCCGGCTCTTGCCGCTTCGCTCCAGTTCACTACACCGTATCCGAGTCCGATCAATAACGCGACCAGCCCCACGATCAGGCCCACGATTCCTAGGGGACGCATGCTCCGTTTGGGCTGGGTGGAATTTCGATTATAGTCCGTTGCGCACGCTCCTTGAGTGGAACCTCTCGGGGCATGAAATTCTGGCACAGCCTTTCAGGATTTCCCAGTCACGATCGCGAACGGCAGCCACGCGTTTATTGGCGTCGAGTGGGCCAAAGGCGGCGCGGGAGCAGGTACGTAAAGCCTGCAACGAACTCCCAGCGAGTGGATGTTTTTGTCAATCCGTGATCGAATCCCGTATCTAGGACAAGGTCAGGACGCGCCGCGTAGCTGAGCGCCCAAAGATTGCCAACCGCGTTGCCACTCAGAAATGGCTGCGTAAAGTGCCACAGTTCACCAGAAAGCCCGAATTTGCCGGCAAGCGGATGCGAGATGGACAGCGTCTGTGCCAACTGGCCGCGGCGGATCGAGCCGTTGACCATTTCGTTGAGCAGATAATTCGTATCGTAGTGAAAGCCTTTCACGTCCCCGCTGAACAGCAGAGTCAGGGAATTCCGGAAGCTGCCGATGTCTACATCTGGCGCATTGCCGGCGTACACACGACCAAAGTAGCCGACCGCGATCGTCGGGCGCACGCCCTCGCCGCGATAGATCACCGCCTGCACTCCCAGAGCCGAGTCTCCTGTAGCGTTGGTGGATTCGCCAGTTGCCCTGGAGTGCGCGAAGGGCCCGGTGGCGGCGAGCAATTCAAGGCGTTGCGTCACGGCAACCTTTGCAACTTCATTGAAGCTCGATTGAGAAGAGAACTCCGGCGAGTTCCACGCGCTCATAAGACCGCTTTCGAATTGGAGGTAGCCAACTGGCGTGAGAGTCGCTGGCGTTGAGATCGTCGGTCGCGCGGGGTTGGCGGCGGGTTGTTGCTGCTCGTTTGGCGGCCGCTGGAGCTGCCCGCCAGTCTGAGCTCTTGCGGGAGCGGTGAACAGCAACGACGCAAATGCGGCTAGGCAGAACGGGCTGCGGTTCATGGTGGACTTTTTCTACGCCTCGGTGATCGCTCGCAGTGCCTTTGTGACCGCGCCCTGCACGGACTACGGCCCGGAATGGATCACGCGAAATGCTGAGATCACCACCAGCACCAGCATAATTACCACGTACACTCGCAGCCCCCACAGCAAGATGCGCACGCCCCTCGAAAGTTCACGCCGGCCGAAGTGTGTCCGCTGCTTCGCGGCTACGATCTGGTCGGCTTCCAGCACGGAGAGCACCGCGCGCGGATCCTTCATGTCGGGAGCCGATGCGTCTGAGTCGCCATCGAGCCTCTCGGGAGTCGCATCCCTCGTATCCATAATTTATCCTCCCCATTCTCTCGGTGCTGCTTCCGTCCCGCAAATCTTCACCAGGCCTACCAGTGGGGAAACAAGGTGGCAATGCCGAATCCCAACCCTGCCACGATCAGAAGCACGGTCACCGTGATAGCCGCCACATTGGCCCATAGGCCGTTCACGTATTCGCCCATCACGTCCCGGTCGTTGACCAGCAACATCAAAAAAGCCAGTGCCGGCGGCATCGCCAGGACCGCCACCACGTTCACGATCAGCACAATGAATTCCAGCGGCGCATGAGGAATCAATACCAGCCCTCCAGCCACGGCGGCAGATCCCATCAGCGTGGCATAAAACGGCCATGCTTCCCGCAGCGGCCGGTTCAAGCTGTGTCCCGTTCCCATCACTTCGCCGAATGCGTAGGCCGACGACGTCGAAATCGCAATCGCAGCCACGATTCCTGCCTCGAAAATACCCAGCGCGAAAAGCGTCGCACCTGTTCGTCCAATCCACGGCTGCAGCGCCTCCGCGAACTGCGCCGCTTGAAACTGCGAAGCATCGATTCCGTGATGGAACAGCGGCGCGGTCGCTAGGATCGCGGCGATAGCGAAAATCGTGGCCAGTAGGGCCCCGAGCAACGTGTCCAATCGGCCGGCGCTGATGTCGCGCGGCTGCATGCCTTTATCCACCACCGCGCTCTGCTGGAAAAAAATCATCCATGGCGTCACGGTCGCGCCGATGTCCGCCAGCATTAGCACTAGAATATCGAAGCTGTTTCCGTGCGGCAGCGGCTTCCACGTCAGCAGCGCGTGTCCCACCGCTGGCCAGTGCGGATGCGCCAGCAGCGCCGCGGGCACGAACAGCCCGTTGAAAATCGCCAGCCCCAGCGTAATTCGCTCCCATGTCCAATAACGCCCTGTAGTGATCGCCAAAAACACTACCAGCAGCCCCACTCCCACCGCTACCGACGGCCGAACGCCAAAGAAACCCAGGCCCGCGCGGATACCGATGAACTCCGTTACGAGCGTCAGGAAATTTCCCAGTACCAGGTCTCCCAGCGAAAAAAATCCCCAGAACTTTCCGAAGCGGTCGAATATCAGCTCCGCGTGGCCGCGGTGCGTTACCGCGCCCAGCCGCACCGTCATTTCCTGAACCACCAGACCCATCAAAAACGTGAACACCACGAACGGAATGAAAAATCCCACGCCGAACTGTGCGCCCGACGCGGAATACGAAAGCATGCTCGGCGCGTCGTTCTCGCCCAGAAAAACCAACACGCCGGGTCCCATCAAAAGCCACAGCACCCAAAATCTTCCCAGACCTCGGGACCGGCGCTCCGCACCCCGCGCCCGGCTGACGCGCCAGCGATCTCGCGCGCGGTCGGCGTCCTCGTGCGTCAGTAGGGTCGCCAGATCGCTCGCGAGCGGGGAATCGGACGCTACCTCGGTGGTGGGACGGGCTGGCCCGGGCGCCGGTTTTGGTGAATGGTCGCTCATCTGTTAATCATGTTAAACTTCCTGTATAAACTACGCTTAATAAGTTGCACGGTCAATCCGGGGGCCGCCGACATGTTCCAAAAATAATCGGAGGCCGATTCGGCGCTCTGTTATAGTGGCAGATCGATTCGGTCTAAACTGAAAGTCAGGAGATGGCGATGTCCGAAGCGCCCAAACAGCAACAGCAAGTGCAGATTAAAGCCGACGAAAAAGAGCTTCTCGGCCAATACTCGAATCTCGCCGTCGTTCATCACAACGCTGAGGAATTCACGCTTAATTTTATTTATTTGTTTCCCACTGTTCCGCAGGGAAAGCTGGTGTCCAGCCTGATTTTGAATCCGCGCCACGCCAAGCGGCTGCTCCGTGCGCTGCAGGAAAATATGGCACGTTACGAAGCCCAGTTCGGCGCGCTACCTGACGAGCCTGGTCCCGGTCCCGAGCCCAATGTTGGGTTCGTTCAGTAAATGTGCCGGTAATTTTGCGCCGGAAATCGAGGAATCGCATCTGTCCGAGATGGGCGCTTTGCGTCCACTCATGCTACCCGAATCAATCGCGGTAATTGCCCCCGAAGTCGCCAACCACCCAATTCCCGCTGGGCTCCACGAATTCGAGTCCCAGCGCGAATCCTGCTCCCGGAACCGAGTGGCAATATGCCACCCGCGCTGTTGCGCGAAACGATCCGGGCAGCGTGGCGATGATCAGATGTTCGTTGGGTTTCCATCGCCGCGTGCTCCACACGCGGGCGCCGGCTGAGCTGACGTTCTCCGTGAAAGTTGACTCGGCATCGCGCCGCCCCGAATGTCCGCTGATTTGCACTCCTACTTCCATCGGTATGCGAGTTTCCCGCCGCGAAAAGGCATAAGTGTCTGGGGTCCCCATCCCAAGTGGCATTTCCCCTTCCCCCTTTTGATTTACAGGCAAGCTGCAACGTGCCTGAGTCGCAGTTTTTTTTGGCCCAGTCCTTTCATGTCGTAGAGCGCCTTATCCGCCGTGCCCAAAAGCTGCTCGATCGTGGTCCCATCCATCGGATATACGGCCTGCCCCATGCTGATCGCCAATCTCGGTTCTTCTCCGTCGTTTTGCAGGCGCTCGCAGATGCGCATCGCCGCCTGTTCTGCGTCGCGCTCGCCCGACTCCGGCAGCACCAACGCGAACTCATCGCCTCCGTATCGCGCCGGTGTATCGGTCGCCCGGCACGTACCGCTCAGCACCTCGCCCACGCGTTTAATTGCCCGGCTGCCGACCAGATGTCCGTACTTATCGTTAATCTTCTTGAGCCCGTCCAAGTCAAAGAGCAGCACCGCAAAACTTCGCCCTGTGCGCCGCGACCGTTCGATCTCGTTCTCCAATACTTCGATCATGTGCCGGTGATTCGCCAGTCCAGTCAGCGAGTCTGATGCAGCCAGCCGGCTCACCTGATCGAAAAGCTGGGCATTGTCGAGCAGCGTTCCTCCCAGCACTACCACGTAGCTCATCACCATCAACGCGTGTCCGACCGTATAGCAAGCGTCGAGCATGTGCTGCGATTGGCTGATCATTATCTGGCAAATTACGTTCAGTCCCGCCGCCACGAAGAGCGACCGGTCCAGCCACGTATTCACCTTGCGGAGCCGCCGCCCGTAGCCGATCGTAGCTGCCACGTAAATCGCGGCGGGCAGCAAATCCCAGGGCCGCGGAATCCACGCATGGGGATGAATTTTCGGCACCCGAGGCAGCATGAAATAAAACGCGCTGGTCAGATACGCCACCGCGCCGACGATCATCGTCGCCGCCGCGATTTCCTTGCCCGGCTCGCGCGCCACCGGAACCCGCTTCTCGACCACCAGCGCGGCCAGCAGCACTACGCCCAGCAATGTCCGTCCCGCAAACCATCCCAGCGAAATTTCGTTTCCGTGAACGGGGGTTACCAGCATGCCGCGATAGAACGTCAAGCCCATGCCCGCTTCGATCAGTCCCGCCAGCACGAAACCGAAGGCCAAGATTAGTGAGATGCGATCGTGCGTGCCCCGGAACCTCATCATCGCGTTCGCGGCGAATGTGAACGCAATCAGACTCCCGGCCATATCCAGATACGTGCCCAGCAGGGGATCGGCGGAATAAGACGAGTCTCGCAGCGCCCAGACCAGCGCCACGTACGCTGCGACTGCCAGTGTGATAGCTATAACGCTGCGATATGGAAAACGTCGTGACGCGTGGCCCGAAGAACGCACTCTGCCCCCAGAGGTGACACCTGCCCCACATATCAGCAGCAACTGATATGCCGAATTGACACACCCTGGCCCACGGTCGTAAGTCGCTGTCTTTTCAGCTGTATGGCACCGCGCCTGGCTAGCGGTCAAGCCTCCACTTTGTACTTGGCCGCTTCAGAAGGGGGTAGATATGTTACCGAGCCGCTCGCCCGATACCTAGATGCTTAGGGCTTAGTCTGCACTGGAGGAAGATCGAATGCTTCAATCGTGCTCTGGAATCCATGTTGCCGATGCGCGCCGTCGCAGAACGGCTTGTTCGCGGAGTGCCCGCAGCGGCACAGCGCAATTTTCGTACGCCCGCTCAGCCCGAACGCCTTACCGTTCTGATCGACCAGTTCGAAATCGCCTTCTATTTTGATCGAGCCGTCGCTGCGAACCTCAATGCGGGTTGTTGCCATCCAATCCTCCTCAATGCGTTTCGATTTTTAGGCTAGATAGCGAAAGTTTAAGCTTCCGCCAGAGCCCAGCCCTCAGTACTTCGGCACCGTCGGATCCACTTCATCCGACCACGCCAGTATTCCGCCTTTCAAATTCCAGATTTTGCGGAAGCCCGCCTTACGCAAGAAATCCACCGCATCCGCGGAACGCTTTCCGGTCCGGCAGTGCGCCACGATTTCGCGAGAGCTGTCGAGCTCGTTCACTCGCCGCGACAGCTCGCCAAGCGGAATCAAGTGTCCATTCAAATTGCAGATCTGATATTCGTGCGGCTCGCGCACATCCAGGATGTAAAGATCGTCGCCTCGATCGAGACGCGTCTTCAGGTCGCGCGGTGTAATTTCAGGGATGTTGGTCACAGTGCTCGGCGCCTCCTCGCCGCGAATGCCGCAAAATTCGGCGTAGTCGATCAGTTTAGTGATAGTGCGATGTTCGCCGCACACGGGGCATTCCGGATTTTTGCGCAGCTTCAGCTCGCGGAACTTCATTCCCAGCGCGTCAAACAGCAGCAGCCGCCCAATCAGCGGCTCGCCTTTGCCGATGATCAGCTTCAGCGTTTCGCAAGCCTGAATCGTGCCCACGATTCCCGGCAGCACGCCCAGAACTCCACCCTCGGCGCACGAAGGCACCAGTCCCGGCGGAGGCGGTTCCGGATACAAGCACCGGTAGCACGGTCCCCCCGGATAACCGAACACCGTGATTTGCCCTTCGAAACGGAAAATCGAGCCGTACACATTCGGCTTGCCCAGCAGCACGCATGCATCGTTCACCAGATAGCGCGTGGGAAAATTATCCGTCCCATCCACGACGATGTCGTAGTCCTTCAAAATATCGAGCGCATTCTCGCTGGTCAGATGGGTCTCAAACGCATCGATCTGAATTTCTGGATTCAGGTCGCGCAGACGGTCCGCCGCCGCGCCGATTTTAGGGCGGCCCACGTCGCTCGTTCCGAAAAGCACTTGCCGCTGCAAATTCGTGAAATCCACCGAGTCAAAATCCACTAGCCCGATCCGGCCGACTCCCGCTGCCGCCAAGTAAAGTCCCAGCGGCGCGCCCAACCCTCCGGCGCCGATGCACAGCACTTTCGCTTGCTTCAGCTTCAGTTGGCCCTCCATGCCCACCTCGGGCATGATCAGGTGCCGGCTGTAACGCAGCACTTCCTCGTTCGAAAGTGCCGCACCTGTCTTCGTCGGCGTCGCCGTTGGAATTCCAGTTTTTGTGGCCATTGCCTGCTCTCCGTCTTTTGAATGCCTCAGTGGATCAAAGCACGCCGCCGGCAATCGACGGAACGATGCTGATCGTGTCGCCTTCGCGTACTTGCGTCTGATCCTTCTGTAGGTAGCGAATGTCTTCGTCGTTCACGTACACATTGACGAAGCTTCGCAGCTTTCCTTCCTCGGTGTACAAATGCTTCTTCAAATCTCCGTATTTGCTGGTCAGGCCCAAAAGCGCTTCGCCCACCGTCGCCGCCTGCACGTCCACGCTTTCCTGCTTTCCTGCGTACGCCCGCAGCGGCGTGGGAATGATTACCTTGACCGCCATCCGCTCTCCTCCTTCTTCATGTTCACAATGATTGTGCCTGCTTGAACCCAAATACTCCGAAGCGAAAAAATGGGCGCATCCGCCCGCCATTTTAGACGCCTGCTTGTTCCTTCACCGTTTCAATCGGCTCGGGATCGTACGCCTCGCGGTCGTCGTGCAGCCGCCATGAGGTCATTTCCCTCGGTTCGCCCCGTTGGACGCTCACGATCACATAGCTGTACCAAGGCCACGCGTGGTCGCGGTCGTACTCGCTCGGACGCGCCGGCGCGTTCGGGTGCGAATGATACCATCCAATCAGCTCCAGCCGTTTTTCACGTGCCGTTTTCTCCGCCAGACGCACATCATCGGGCGTGACCTCGAACCGGTTTCTCGGCGAATCGTCTCGACGATTCGCAAGCGGCAGCAAATCCACCAATTCACGCCCGTCGTCTCCATCGTGTCCCAGCATCGCGCCGCAACACTCATGGGGATACGTTTCCACTCCGTGCGCGCGGATCCGGCGCGCGATGTCTTCTCCCATTCGTAGCGCCACTTCACTCATTCGCCTTCGCTCCAGAACTGCTCGCTCAAATATTTCTCGCCCGCGTCCGGAAAGATGCACACGATCAATGCGCGCTCGTCCTTCGGCAGCCGTCGCGCCACCACCATGCTGGCAACAAGCGCGGCGGCCGCGCTCACTCCTACCAATAATCCTTCCTCGCGCGCCAGCCGCCGGGCCATGTCCTGTGCATCTTCCGTGTGGATGGCCACATCCTCATCCGCCAGGCCCGCATCGTAAATCGCCGGGACGATCGACGTCTCCATGTGCTTCAATCCCTCGAGCCCGTGAAAAGATGAATCAGGCTGAAAGCTGATGCACTTAATTTTCGGATTCAGCTCTTTCAGCCGCCGCGTCGTTCCAACGAACGTCCCAGACGTTCCCAGCCCCGCTACAAAATGTGTGATCTGCCCATGCGTCTGCTGAAAAATTTCCGGCGCGGTGCTCATGTAATGTGCCGAGGGGTTCGCCGGATTCCCATACTGATCGGGATAAAAATACTTGTCTGGCTCCGCCTGATAAATTTCCCGCACGCGCCGAATCGCTCCATCGGTCGCCTCATCGCCGGGCGTGTAGACGATCTCCACTCCGTACGCTTTTAAGATCTGCTTCCGCTCCGGCGACGCGCTCGTCGGCAAGCACAGCTTCACTCGATACCCCAGCGCCGCGCCGATCATGGCGTACGCGATCCCCGTGTTGCCGCTGGTTGCGTCCAGGATCACTTTTCCGGGCTTCAGCTTGCCCTGCTTTTCGCCGTCCCGGATCATCGAGTATGCCGCGCGGTCCTTCACCGAGCCGCCCGGGTTCATCCACTCCGCTTTCGCGCAGATGGTCGCGTTCGGAAACTCCGACGCGATCCGGCTCAACTGCACCAGTGGCGTGTTCCCAATGCTTTCCAGAATGCTTTGCCCCGCGGCGCCGCTTGCCTTTGCCGGAGTAGCCGCCACCACCGATGGTTTCGCTGGAGTTGTCACGCGCTCGACTCACCTTTCCCGCCGTTTGATTCCACGGGTCGCGGCCCACCCTAACGCGCTCACTGGCCTCAACATGCGGCGCATCGCCTGCCGCTGATCCGGTCAATTTTATCAGAATTTCGGCGATCCGAGGCCCACACTCTGGCTTACTTAGATGGCCCCGCCGCTCTCCACGCACCAGATTTTTCTTTACAGCCGCAACCGTTTATCCCTATTCTAATCTGCTATGTGGTATGTGAACAAATTGTTCGAACAGGCCCAGATTGAGTCCCTTTCGTCCAAGGGCTTTCTGGTCCGTAGCTCTGGCGGCGTTGTGCGCATCGAGAAATACAATTGCGGCGCCGAGCTTCGCAAGCTGCCCAGCGGCAAATTTCAGATGACGGTCATCCCCTCCATCATGTTCCAAGGCCAATTCACGCATCTCTGGGACGCCGGCTACCAAAAATTCCTTCTCACCCACGAAGGCAAAAAAGTCCCCATCCGCGTGACTCAGCTAACCAATCTCCGCCAATTCGACGACGAACTGCGCACTGCTCTGGGAGTTCCCACCTATTACAATCTTGCCATCGGCTCTACCTGCCAGTACAGCGTCTACGATCGCGTCAAAGGCCGTTCCGGTGACGTCCCCGACGAAACCGTCGGCGCTCACCCTGAATCCGAGCACTAGCTTTTTCTGAATTCGGTATCCAGAGAAACAGGGACAGAAAATACTGTCTCTACCCGCTTCGCCGTATCTCCGGTTTACCAGTAAGATTGCTTTTGGCTTTGCGCTAGCCGCCCCGTCAACTTACATGCGCGCGATTCTCCTGTTCGCCACAATAATTTCCGTCGCTCAGGTTCTTTCCGGTAACCAAATCCCGGTTCGCTACCAGGAAGGCGTAACCCACGGCTATCTCGTTTTGCGCGAGCTGGATGGCAGGCCGATCGCCGATGGCGAAAACTCGCAAGTCGCATCCGGGACAACCGTACGAAGCCGCCTCGTCTTTCGGTTCAAAGATGGTTCCCTCTACGACGACACGACGGTCTTCACCGAGCGCGGCAAATTCCGCCTGGTCAGCGATCATTCCATTGAAAAGGGGCCTTCGTTTAAAACTCAGCTGGAAAGCTACATCGATGCGCTCACCGGCGAAGTCAGCGTGAAAAGTCTCGATCAGGGCAGGCCGAAATTCATCCGCCAAAAAATGAAGTTGCCGCCAGACGTCTCCAATGGATTGCTATACATCATTGTGAAGAACATCTTCCCCAGCCCCACGACTACAGTTTCCTACGTTGCCTTCAGTCCGAAACCGAGGCTCGTCAAGCTCACCTTTACTCGAGACGGCGAGCAAAAGTTTTTCACGGATGCAACCACGCACGAAGCCATTCGCTACGTCATGAAAGTCGAAATCGGCGGCATCACTGGCGTGGTTGCCTCCGTCCTGCACAAAACTCCCGCGGATACGCAGTTCTGGCTTTTGGATGGTAGCCCGCCGACGTTTGCAGGATCCCAGGGCCCGCTCTACGGCAGTGGTCCCGTTTGGCGCGTCGGTCTGGTCAGCCCCGGCCTACGATCCAACGCCTCGCGCGCTTCGCGCTGATATATCTCCGCAGTCATCGTCAAGCGATCCGGCGAGGATCACTGAAGTATTCGCGGTCCGCAGTTGTCCTTGCTTCCTTGAGTCCATGCATCTTTGCCTCATGATTCGCCAACAACGATTCGTTTCACTATCGCTCCGGACGCCTCGCAAGGGGCAGAGCAGTCAATCGACGCTCGACGTGTGTAAGTCGCAGGGAAAAAATGATCGGATGTACGCAAGGGCGGGGAGTCCAAGTTTATGCGTCTGCGTACGTTTTGACGTCGAAACTAGACCCCGAAATCGAGCCATATCCACGCGGCCCGCTATTCAAGTCGAGTGCGCCAATTCTCTCAGGCTTCGTTCTCCGTCTTAAGCGTCTGCAAAGGCATCGTCCCAGCCGGGGGCGCCGCTTCGTGCCGGAGAGCCACTTTGCTACGTTCGATTGATTCCGACTACAGCGGACGGCGGTCTCACTGGGATATCCGAGGCGGTGCGGGGAGCAACCCGCCGGATGCAAATCCGAAAGAGGCTAGGTCCGCGCTGATTGTATTCCCAGGTGACCTGTCCCGGTCGCAGATCCTGGATTTGCCTGCTCAACGGCACCGGATCGTGATCGTTGATGAGTATGAACGCATCGCCAACGGTTAGGGCATCCAGCTTTGCAAACACCAGCGGATGCCGCCCGGGTCGTGGAACTTCGCGCAGGTCGAGTTCTTCTAAATTCTTGTGGGAAACATTTGCCGCGCCGGTGGCCAGGACAAGCAGGGCCGAATCCTCATGCGCTTCCAGCCGATGCGGCGCGCCTGCCTCAACGCTCAGCACCTCGCCTGGACGCAGCTCGCAGGGGTTGGACTTCACATAAAACGTAATGTGACCGAGGATGGAATGGACGGTGACCGTTCCTGGGTTCGAGTGCTCTGGCATGGATTGCCCCGCGCGCAGACCGAGGAGTACCATTCGGTATCCAGGTTCGTTGATGAGTATCTTCGGACGAACCGCCTTGTCGCCGTATTCAATCAACTCTTTGAGATTAAACTTTTGCATTGTGGGCACCCTTCCTCAGCGCATTCGAGACTTCAATTCCAAGGGCATTCTACAAGTGTGAGAACCTGTACGCTGTGACTTAAGTCATACTGGATGACCCTTTGATTCGCGCAAAGACCACTGGGCTCAGACTCTCGTCCTCAGCGTCGGTCATTTTGCGGCCTACCGTTCGCGTCAGCGGTTGATCGGTAGGCATCGGGAAGAGGCTTCCCGGCAGGCGTTTCACAG
>JBOGNC010000073.1:0-15984 GCA_050747045.1 Candidatus Acidiferrales bacterium
GCCGTGGCTTGCGTGCTGAAATGCAGATCGTGCTGCAGAAACGTCGGATAAAGGTCCTGCGTGCCATGCGAGATGAAATTCATCGCCGCCATAAAAATCACCAGATACAGGAAGCGCTTCCAATTGGAAGCGACGTCGCGAAAATAGGCGCTCCAACTTTTCCGGGCCGCCGCGTGGGCACGCCATGCGTCGCTTTCCTTCACGCGCGCGCGAATAAAAAAAATCAGCAGAGCGGGCAATCCGCCGATGAAGAACATCGCGCGCCATCCCCAGTGCGGGAAGATCGTCCAGAACGCGACCGCCGCAAGCAGATTTCCGACCGCGTAGCCCTCCTGCAAGACGCCGGACAAAATCCCGCGCCATTTCACCGGGACCGACTCCATGGCCAGCGAGGCGCCCACGCCCCATTCGCCTCCCATGCCGATGCCGTAGAGCAGCCGCAGAATCAGGAACACGGTGAAATTCGGCGCGAAGCCGGAAAGAATTTCCACCACGGAATAGAAAAGGACGTCAATCATCAGCGGCAAGCGGCGTCCATATCGATCCGCCATCAGTCCGAAAATAAAAGCGCCCACCGGACGCATCACCAGGCTGGCGGTGAGCGTAAACGTCATCTCCACAATCGAGCGGTGGAATTCCGCGCCGACTTGCGCGAGCACGTAAGTCAGGATGAAAAAGTCGAACGCGTCGAGCGTCCAGCCGAGAAAACTGGCGAGCAGCGCGTTGCGCGCGTTCGCGCGCTCATCTATCGCGGCAGCGACACTCATTTTGTGCGCGCCGATTTTGCGGCAAGGCGCGGATCGAGGATGGCGTCCGCAATTCGAGTGACTTGCGCCATTTCCGCTACATCATGCACGCGGACGATGTGCGCGCCCGCCAGAATTGCTGCGGAAACCGCGGCGGCTGTGCCCCAGACGCGGTCGCCGGCCGCCGCGCCGCCAAGTACGCGGCCTACAAAGCCTTTGCGCGACGCTCCGACGAGCAGCGGACACCCGAGGCGCGCGAGTTCCGGCAGGCGCGCGAGCAACTCGAAATTCTGCGCGGTGCTCTTGCCGAAGCCAAGTCCGGGATCGAGCACGATTTGCGATTTCGGTACGCCGGCACGTCGCGCAACCGCCACTGCTTTGCGCAGGCCGGACGTAACGTCGCGCAGCACATCTCGCGCGAATGGCTTTTTCTGCATGGTGCGCGGCTCACCGCGCATGTGCATCAGGATCAGCGGCAACCTGCGGCGGCGCGCGATTTCGGCCATTGCCGCGCCCGCGCGCAGCGCAGACACATCATTCAGAATTTCTGCGCCCGCCACGGCGGCGGCTTCTGCAACTTCCGGCTTCGACGTGTCGATTGAGATGGGAATTTTCAGGCGCCCGCGCAGTGCCTCAAGCACGGGAATCACGCGGCGAAGTTCTTCCTCGGTGGAAATTGGCTCCGAGCCGGGACGCGTGGATTCGCCGCCGAGGTCGATCATGTCGGCGCCCGCGCGTTCAATTTCCAGCGCGCGTTCCACGGCGGCGTTCGTGTTTAGAAATTTCCCGCCGTCGGAAAAGCTATCGGGTGTGACGTTGAGGATGCCCATCACCAGCGTGCGCTCGCCGAGCGCGAGCACGCGCGAGGGCAGGCGCAGCTTGAATTTTGAGCGACGAAACATGAACGGCATATTGAATCATGGTTTCCTGGAAAAGCGTAAGCTGCGCGCTCAAGACCAACGCCGCCCATTAATGTGTTGCAGGTACGTAATACGCGGCGCGATGCGAGGCGGTGACGCCGTTGTGACCGACCACTTCGACGCGCAGTTTGTGCCAGCCCGGACTGGCCGATGCGCCGCCCGCTCGTGCAGGATAAAAGCCAAGCGTGTATTCCGCGCGGATTTTTTCGGCGATCTCGCGAAACGTGCCCGCCACGGTGCTCGACTCGTTCAGAAAATAGAGCTGTCCTCCGGCGCGGCGGACCAGCTCGGCAAGATAATCGGTGTACGCGGGAATGCCCAGCGTAAGCGCGTTGGGCGAAATCAGGCCGGTATCGGCATTTGTTGCGAGCCATTCGGGCGTCATCACCCGCGGGCGATTCTCGGTGGAGACGGCAAAGACCTGAATGTCCTGCGAGGCGAGGGCGCGGACAACGTCATCAAAGGTGAGCCGACCTTGCGCCCGGCCGGGATGCGGCGACTCGCTCCAGGGATCGAGCGTAAGGCCGAGGCCGCTATCTTGTCCGTCAGTCAGCAGGACGATTGCTTTGCGTCCCGTGCGCCCGGCAAAAAGCTTTTCGGCAGTCAGATACACGGCTTCGTAAATGTTCGAGCCGCCGGTATCTCCGAAGAGCGCGCGAACGTCGATGTGCTCGACCGCGCGGCGAATTTCTTCGCGCACGTCGGAAAAAGGAGCCAGCAAATACGTGTGCGCCGAAAAATCCACTACCGAAGCTTGATCGAGGGGCGCGAGAGAATCGATCAAGGCACCCGCGGCTTGCTTCATCTCGCCGGAATCGGGCAGCACGCTTGGGCTTGCATCGATCACCAGCGCGACGCTGGCGGGCTGCTTGGATGGGTCGAAATACGCGATCGGCTGCGCGATGCTGTCATCGAAAATGCGGAAATCGTCGCGGCGCAAGCCGGGTACGGCTTCGCCATCCTCAGCGGAGACGATGCAGGTGACCGGGACCATCTGCGTGAGCGCGTGCAACGGAGCAGGGCCGTGCTTTAGAGTTTCGGAGGTCGGACCGGAGGCATCAACCGTCGATATGTGCAGCTCGCCGGTTGCCGGATCGCGTTGCCAAACGACTCCCTTGTCCAGTTGCTGCGGGAATTTTTCCGGCTTTTTGTGCTGCGAAGGCGACGCAACGGAAACGGCGGAAAGAATGATTAGCGTGGCGAGCGCAAAGAGCGAACCTCGCATCGCAAAAATCAGTCGAGATCGAAATGGCGGAAAGGCTTTTCGACGGGCCCGTCTTTCGCCTTCTTCAGACTTTCAGCGAATTTTCGCGCCAGCACATCTTCCTTGGACTTTTCAGCTTCCACGGACGCGCGGAATTTCGCTTCCACGGCTTCGGTCTGCTCGCGAAGCAATCTCGCGGTGTCGTCCAGATCGACGGATGGCGGCGGTTTCGGCGGTGGAACGTGCGAAAGCACTGCGCCGAGCACGCGATCGACGGTCATCTTTGCCCGGCAGCACGGACATTCAAGATCAAAGGTATCTCCGGGGCGGTTCGCCATGGCCCCATTCTACGCCTAAATTAGCCGAGCGGAAATTCAATCTCGGTTTAGGAAGGAAACCTACTTTCGTCGCGTGGAGTACACATTCAGATACGTACTGACGCCCGTCAACACCCGCCCAGGAGGAATTTTGGGGCTTGACAACAATCTCCGAGCGGTGTTATCGACGTGCAGCGAGGGTGGCGTTCGGGGGAAGAGTTTGCGACGGTTTCATCACAGGTTCTTGGTTTATTGGGGCATACCTGCCTCCGCGTCACGCTTTCAAAACAAGCTAGTAATTCCAATCGAGCAAGATCCTTGGAGGGACCATGAAGCGGATTTCGGCCCAGTTGCTGGTGCTCTGCGCGTTCTGTTTGCTAAGTAGTGCTGCGGTTTTTGCACAGGCCACTTCGCAAATCTCTGGAACCATCACGGACTCCTCCGGGGCGGTAATAGCCGGGGCGCAGATTACGGTCACGCAGACGACCACCGCATTCACTAGGACCGTGACATCCGACGCCAACGGAGTTTATGCGCTGCCGAGCTTGCCTCTCGGTCCCTACCGGTTGGAGGTAAAGAAGGACGGCTTCACCACGTTCGTTCAGACTGGCATCGTGTTGCAAGTCGGCACGGGCGTCACCGTCAATCCCGCATTGAAGGTGGGCGCGGTTGCACAGACAGTTCAAGTGGAAGCAACGGCACCGATGGTTGATACCACGACCACGGGCGTGGGCCAAGTGGTCAACTCGCAATCCGTTGTTGATTTGCCGCTCAATGGTCGCCAGATTACGCAGCTCATCACGTTAGCTGGCGCGTCGAATACCGTCCAAGCCGGCTTCGGCGGGGCGCCGTCAGTCGGAAACCTGGTTTCCAGCAAGAACTACCCGAACGAAGCATTGGTGAGCGTCGGCGGCGGTATGCTGAACGGAACCACGTACCTCATGGATGGAGGAACGTACAACGACCCGTTCAACAACCTCAACTTGCCCACGCCTTTCCCGGACGCCATCCAGGAATTTAACGTGCAAACCAGCGCGCTGCCGGCGCAGTACGGCATGCACACGGGAGGCGCGATCAACATCGCCACGAAATCTGGAACGAACCAATTTCACGGCGACGCATTCGAATTCGTTCGTAACTCGGCATTCAACGCCAAAGACTACTTCAGCGTAAATCCCAATACACCGAATGGGCTGAGCGACGGTCTGAAGCGCAATCAGTTTGGCGGCACCATTGGCGGACCGATCAGGAAGAATAAGTTGTTCTTTTTCTTAGGCTACCAGGGTACGTTGATTCGAGACAAACCGCCCTCCAACCAAGCTATTCTCCCCACCGCGGCGGAGCTAAGCGGCGACTTTACGACATATATGGATCAGTGCGTGCCTCACGATAAGGTCACCGGCCTGCCGGTTCAATTGAAGAGCCCGTATTACACGAACAATGTGCTGCAGTACGCAGTTCCTGCGGACGTTTTGAGCTTCGCCAGCCACTTCCCGGTTGGCGCGGGGCCCTGCGGTTTCACGAATTTTCAACTTATTGCCAACCAAAACGAGCACATGGGCATAGGCAGGGTCGATTATCAGATCAACTCCAAACAGACCCTGTTCGTGCGCTACTTTGGAACCCACAGCCTGGTGCCATCCAGCTACAACGGAAACGAGCTAACCGTTGTGAATGCGGGCACCAACGACACCGTGAATTCATTGGTGGTGGGTCATACGTATCTCCTGAGTTCTACGATGGTGAACTCGTTCCACTTCACCTACAATACCGACGGCGTCACCAAATTTCAGATACCGATCGTCAATCCTGCCGACGTTGGCGTGCAAGGGATGTTCATCTCCCCGTCGCCCTTCAACCACTATTCGAACATCAACATCACCAATGATTTCCAGAGCGCTGGTGGATTCGCAACTCCCGGTCTGGTGAACACCAGGACTTGGCAGCTCGCGGACGACTTCAGCTGGACCAAGGGCGCCCATCAGTTGCAGTTCGGCGCCAGCTTCATTCGTCCCTCGCAAAATTCCACGTTCTGCGTGTATTGTAACGGGCTTTTTTCTTTCAGCGGTGCGCTCAGCGGCGATCCCATGGCGGATTTCATCGCCGGCGCACTCGGTTCGATGGTCCAGTTGAATTTGACGCACGATGACGAGAATTGGCATTACATCGGTCTATACGCACAGGACAGTTGGAAGGTCAATTCACGCCTGACGCTGAACTACGGCCTGCGCTGGGAGCCTTTTTTGAATGGTACCTTCCCGCTCGGACAGGTCAGCCATTTCGATATGGCCGATTTCCTGGCGAACGTCCACTCCGCAAAATATCCGAATGCCCCGGCGGGAACGCTGTATCCCGGCGATCCAGGATTCCAAACCGGCAACCGCCCGAGCTACACCACGTGGAATAATTGGGCGCCTCGGATCGGCTTGGCTTGGGATCCGACCGGCAACGGTAAGACCCTTATCCGCGCGTCTTGGGGAATTCTCTACGACATGCCTGAGACGCTCTTCTTTTACAACTACGCTGGACAGCCGTTGTGGGGCGGAGCTGTCGCCATCATACCTCCAGCGGGAGTGCCGGACACGTTCGCGAATCCCTGGTCTTACTATCTTCCGACTCAGACAAGCCCATTTCCGCTCACGCAGAATACCACGACAGCATACCCGCCTTATTCGTCGTTCCAGACAACTCCGCTGCACATCCACAACGCCTCTATGGACCAGTGGAACCTGACAATCCAGAAACAGCTGGGCACTGCGTGGGTCCTGAAAGCCAGCTATCTGGGGAACAACGTTATACATCTATGGACGATTAAGGACTTGAATCCGGGGCTTTACGTTACTCCCATAGCAACAGGGCTGTTGGCGGGCAGTTGCGTCGTCAACGGCGTCACTTACACTCCATGCGACACGACTAGAAATACGAACCAGCGGCGCCTATTTTCGCAGTTGAACCCGGCCCAAGGACAATTTTACGGAACACTGCCGCAACTGGATGATGGCGGGACGGGCAGCTATAACGCGCTACTTCTTTCGGCGGAGCACCGCTTTTCAAACCACTTCTCCGTACTGGCGAACTACACGTGGTCGCATTGCATCTCCGACCTGTGGACCCAGGCGATTAACGGACCGGAGTACACCGATCCGTCGGACCGCCGATTCGATCGGGGAAACTGCGGGAGCGTGGACATGCACCACAACTTCAACCTCTCCGCCGTTCTGCAATCGCCGCATTTTTCCTCGCGAGTGCTTCAGTGGATCGCCGGAGATTGGCAGCTTTCGCCGATCGTGAGCGCCCACACCGGGAGCTATTTCACGGTGACCTTGGGTGGATCGAACGCCGACGACGCAGCTAACGGAATCGGCGGGCAACGTCCTGATCAAGTACTCGCAAATCCTTATTGCACACCCAAGCGGGTCTCGCCGTATTTCAGCCCACTCACCCCGGGAGGGCCGGAACCTAACTGCTGGATTAACGCGAGCGCGTTCGCCTTGCCGGGAGGAGGTGTCCCTACTATGGGCCCCTTGACCGGGAATGAGCCAGGCGTCCTTGGAAACGAAGGCGTCAACAATTTGGAGGGCCCAGGCTATTTCGACGTGGACGTCGCATTGTCCCGGAAGTTCCCAATCACGGAAAGACAAGACATCGAAATCCGCTGGGAAACCTTTAACGTCGAGAATCGCGTGAATTTCGTGAATCCAGGGACCGCTGGCATCGCTGCCGTGGGTACGGGCAACACCCAGCTAGGAGGTGGTTCGACGTTTGGCATGATTTCATCGGATGTGGCCCCCAGAATCATGCAGTTCGCGATCAAGTACGCGTTCTGAGCCTCGCTTTAGTAAGCCTAGAAGCCCGTGGCGCGCAGCACACGCCACGGGCTTTTCATAGAGTTCGACAAGCGTTTTTTCCTCTCCACTGTGTCGAACAACCGCGTGGATCGAGCGACTGGACATTTAGCCTAATCGAGTAGCCGTCGGCCTTCGGGTTGCGATAGTATTGGAACCGAATAGATCAAGAGCCTCGAAGGCGGGCTCGGATCGACTAGCTGCGGAATGGTGCAAACATGCCAAAGGGTCTGACACGAAGAGAATTAATGCGTCGTTCGATCGCTGCGGGCGGCTTGTTCGCAGCCGGATCGCTGATGCCCGTTCCAGCGCTCGCAAATCAAGCTCCTGGCGATGCAGTCCCAGGACGCGAGACGCAGCCTCCCGCCACGATTGCCGGTGGCAAGGTAGTGCAACCGCGACGAGAACTACCGGTTTTGCACAAGACGAACATCCTGGTTGTGGGAGGCGGTTGTGCGGGAACGGCGGCTGCTCTTTCGGCCAAGAGGCTGGGCGTGGATGTCACCCTAGTTGAGAGATATGGCTATCTCGGAGGGCTCGCCACCGGCGGCCTGGTTCTGGGGATATTTCCGCTCTACGCCAGGGACAACAAACAGGTCATCTGGGGCTTCTCCGAAGAAATGATGAAGAAACTCGACGTGCTTAAGTACGGCATCATTAACCGGCACAAGGCTCCCGTTTATCCGACGTTCGATGCCGAAGCGATGAAATACGTTCTGGCCGACATGACAATCAGTTCGGGAATCACTGCGTTCCTCGATTGCTGGGGCGTCGATGCCATCGTCGATAACCGAGGCGCGGTGCACGGCGCCGTGTTTGAAAGTAAGTCTGGACGGCAAGCGATCCTCGCCGACATCGTCGTTGATGCTTCGGGCGACGGCGACATCTACGCGGCGGCAGGCGCCGCCTTTGAAAAAGTCCGGCACAACATCGGCCTCATCAGTCGAATCGGTAACATCGACGAAGTCGACATGGCTCCCAGCCGCGGATCGGAGGGCCTGCACCATGAGCAATCGGAGAGCGTTCGCGGCGAGCATACTGTGGTCGGCAAAGTCGGCACGGGCCGGCCGTCCATGGGCAGGGTAACCAATTTCGACGGTCACGCCGGGAACTCTACGCCCCCACCCCATGTAAACTGGCTCAACATGGCAGGACCGGTGGGAGATTGTTTGGATGTGGCGAATCTGACCGAACTGGAACTCAAACTCCGCCTCGGCACCTGGAAGAACGTCGAGTTGCTCCAGAAAAAATCCGGCAACAATCAGGTCTATTTGACGGAAACCGCGCCTCAGCTCGGAGTGCGACTGAGCAGAATCCTCGACGGCGTCCACAAACTTACCGTTGACGAAGTTCGAAGCCATGCCAAGTTCGAGGACGTCATCGGCTACTCAGGCGCATACGGGGGCGCTCCCGAATTCCAGATTCCTTACGGAACCCTGGTGCCGGCAAAGCTTGAAAACGTACTCGCAGCCGGGCGATGCATTTCGGCGGAATTCAAGATCGCGGATATAACGCGGCTCATTCCCGTTTGCTGGGCCACCGGGCAAGCCGCCGGTATCGCCGCCGCGTTGTGCATCCAGGATAAATGCAAGCCCCGACACGTCAAAGTCGCCAAGCTGCAAAATATCCTTCATCAGCAGGGGGCCTATTTGGGATGACGCTTCTCCAGCGCGTGCCGCGGCGGCTGATTCAGCTGACTTGCTTTGTCGGCGCGATCGTGCTGGTGTGGCCGCTGGTCCCTTGGGCAATTGCGCCAAGATTTTTTCAGGAAGTGAGTCCGTTCGTTTCTTTTTCGTCGAGTATTGCGGCGCGCTCGATCGGCGTGGGATTGATCCTCGCGGTCATCGTAGCCATCGTGAGCTCGTTCAAAAAGCGATGGTTTTGCCTGTTTCTCTGCCCTACCGGCTTCCTGCTTGAAAACACGTCGCGCGTCGGGTTGCGCAAGAACCGATGGTGGGGGAAAGTGCCGCCAATCGGACGGTACGTAGCCATACTCACTCTGGCCGGGTCGATCTTCGGCTATCCGGTGCTGCTGTGGATGGACCCTCTCTGCATTTTCAGCAGTCCCTTCGCCATGAACAAGGCAACGAATCCGTATTCCGTTGTCTTGGTATCGCTCGGCCTCGGAACGTTAGTCGGCGCCACTTTTCTCTTTGGCATGTTGTGGTGCGTCCGTATTTGCCCGCTCAGCGGACTTCAGGACATGCTCTACCTTTCGAGAAAAGCCGTGTGGGCTCGGCTGACCGGCAAACCGCCGAAGCGTTCTCTTGCTTTCAGCAAAGCCGGAGCAAGGTCCGATGCGCCACTGGTTAACATCAGTCCGGCTCCCGGCTTGAAAGGCGAAACATCTCGTGTGAAAACCAGTGCCAGATTCGCCAGGTGGTTTTTAGAGGGGCGGAATTCCTCAGCCACGGGAGCGACTGCACCTCCGCCGAAATTCCGCGAATCGCGGCGCGTTTTCTTCGCCGGCGTGGGAGGTGTGTTGCTCGCCTTTGGCGCGCGCCGGCTGGGAGCAGCGCGATATCGCAAAAGCGATGTGTTGCTGCGTCCGCCGGGCGCCGTGCCGGAGGACCGCTTCGCCGGGCTCTGCATCCGCTGCAACAACTGCGTTCACTCTTGCCCCTCGAAAATCATTCATCCCGATACCGGCCATGAGGCGGGACTTGCGGGCTTTGGCGCTCCCGTGATCCGGTTCGACCGCGATTATCACTATTGCCTGGAAACGTGCAACGCTTGCACTGAAGTTTGCCCCACGGGCGCGCTCACGGCGCTACCGTTGAAGGAAAAGAACGAGTACGTGATCGGCGAAGCGCTCGTCGATAACAATGTCTGCCTCACCGTCCTCGGCAAGAAGGAATGCGACGCGTGCGAGATCGCCTGCCCGTATGACGCCATCAAAATTGAGTGGGACGAGGAGCAGTACATCTCCTATCCCGGCATCGACCTCAATAAGTGCACCGGCTGCGGCGCTTGCCAGGTCGCCTGCCCCACGAGCCCCGTCAAAGCAATTCGCGTGTGGACTTTAAAGCCAGCGTAATCGCGATCCCGATTTAGCTTGTAGGTAAGCGGAGAGCGCACAGCAAGGCACGCGAACTGCGTTTCTGCGCTGAACGCGTAACCGGATATTCCCTTCTTTCCTTTTCGTTCTCCATCAGCAAAAAAAAATGACGCCCCACGCTGCGGGCGTCATTTCTCGTTCATGAATATTCAACCCGCCCGATCAGGCCGGAGCGGGTTTTTCGCCCTTGGCCATTCCGGGCACGGGCCGTGCGTCGGGACGCAGCGTGAGCTGCGGTTCCTTTGCGGGCACCGGCGGAGCGGCAGGCGGCGGAGGCGGCACTTTTTCCGGTAGAGGCTTATTTTCCATCAGGAGCTTGAGCTCGTTGGCATCAAGCACTTCGCGATCGAGCAACGCTTTGGCGATGCGTTCGAGCGCATCGCGATTTGTTTCCAGAATATTCCGCGCTCTCTGGTAGCCGGTGGTGACGATAGACCGCACTTCGCCGTCGATTTTGATCGCGGTGTCCTCGGAATAATCGCGGTGCTGAGCGATTTCGCGACCCAAGAAAATCTGCTCTTCTTTCTTGCCGAATGTCAAAGGACCCAGCGAACTCATGCCCCACTCGCAGACCATCTGACGCGCGATCTCCGTGGCGCGTTCGATGTCGTTGCCGGCGCCGGTGGTGACGTGATTGAGGAAAATTTCCTCAGCTGCACGTCCGCCCATCAGGACAGCCAACTGCGCCTCCAGAAAGTCCCGCGTGTACGTATGCTTGTCGTCGATCGGCAACTGCATGGTGACGCCCAACGCCATGCCGCGCGGAATGATGGTGACCTTGTGCAGAGGATCCGCGCCGGGGGTCATCGCAGCGACCAGTGCATGGCCGCCCTCGTGATACGCGGTGTTTTTCTTCTCCTCGTCCGAAAGAATCATGGACTTGCGTTCCACGCCCATCAGGACTTTGTCCTTGGCCATCTCGAAATCCGCCATCATCACCAGCTTACGATTTTGGCGCGCGGCCCATAGAGCCGCTTCATTGACGAGGTTGGCCACGTCCGCGCCCGAAAATCCCGGCGTGCCCCGGGCGATCACCGAGAGTTCCACATCTTCCGAAAGAGGTACTTTGCGGGTATGCACGCGAAGTATCTCTTCGCGGCCGCGAACGTCTGGGCGGGGAACTACCACACGGCGGTCGAAGCGCCCGGGACGCAGCAATGCGGGATCGAGCACGTCCGGCCGGTTGGTGGCCGCGATCAGGATCACCCCTTCGTTGGATTCGAAACCGTCCATTTCTACCAGCAACGCGTTCAACGTCTGCTCGCGTTCGTCGTGCCCGCCGCCCAAGCCGGCGCCGCGATGGCGGCCGACCGCATCGATTTCATCGATGAAGATGATGCACGGAGCGTTTTTCTTGCCCTGTTCGAATAGATCGCGAACCCGGCTTGCGCCCACGCCCACGAACATTTCCACGAAATCCGAGCCGGAGATCGAGAAGAACGGAACATTGGCCTCGCCGGCAATGGCACGCGCCAGCAGGGTCTTGCCCGTTCCTGGAGGTCCGACGAGCAGCACGCCCTTGGGAATGCGCCCGCCGAGCTTTTGGAATTTCTGCGGATCCTTCAGGAAGTCGATGATTTCATTCAGCTCTTCCTTGGCCTCGTCGCTTCCGGCCACGTCCTTGAACGTGGCTTTCTTTTGCTGCGCGGTCAACAGCCGGGCGCGCGATTTGCCGAAGCTCAGCGCCTTATTTCCGCCCGCCTGCATCTGCCGCATAAAGAAAATCCAAACCGCGATAAGTACGATCCATGGCAGCGTGTCGATAGCCAGCGACAACCAGTCAGCATTCTTGACTTCCTTGTAGTTGTAGACGACGCCTTTGTCTTGCAAGACCTTGGTCACATCCGGAATCGCCGAATTCGCGAGGGTGACCCCGCGGAACTTGGTTCCGTTGCTATATTCGCCTTGGACCTCAGCGCTATTCTGCGAAAGGTAGATGGTTACGTCTTTGACGTTGCCGCTATCCACCTTGGAAACAAATGCGCTGTAGGTTGGCTGATCCTGATGCTCGGCGGGCCCGCCGCCCCGCGACGCCATCTGCCACAACACGACCGCTAGAGCGATCATCAACACCCAAAATAGGACTGTTCGAACTGTTGAGTTCACTTTTTACCTCACCCTGAAGCCTTCCAGGACGCCAGCGGAAGCTTTCCTGCGGGCGATTGGCTGTTTGCAAAAGCCACGCGCATCAACTGCGCCCCTGGCCCCTCTCCTATCCTCAATAATTAGACGCACCAAAAGGACAGGAGTATTCAATTGCCGTACTCGCTCACAGACGCTCTTCTTCGATCGTAATCCCGATAGCTGTGCCCTTCCCAGCACAGTATTCCTGCGCAGGCGCCATGCCTCGCGCCCAAACGACCCTACCAGCGCTTTCCAGGACTGGCCACGCCGAGCGATCACGGGCGGGGATGCGCCCCTGTACGAACATTTTCTTGAGCTTGTGGATTCGGCGACGTCCCCGAGGGCGATAGGCGTCGCCGGGCCGCCAATTTCGTAGAATCAAGGGCATTTGAAGCTGGGCCGCATCGAGGGCCACGCGTGCTTCTCTAGTCTCGCGCTCCGCGAACGTCCAGTCAATCACTTTCAGTTGAAAGCGCCTCTGGAGTTCCGGCACAGCTACAGTAGCGCAGCCGCTTTCCGGCAGCTCAATCGGGTAGGAGTACGGGTTTGAAATGAAGCGCTCGTTCGTGCGGCATGGCTTGGGGCGTGATTCACTCGCCGAAGAGAATTTCAGCTCGCCGAAGCTCTTTTCAACGATAACGCCGCCAGGAAGCTCCACGCGACGGCCCCCGCGTGGCACCCCGGCGAGCTGAAGCACCTGGTCGACGTGCTTAGCGGCTAACCCCTGCCGTGTACCACGCAACTCTTGGTACAAGCGGCGGATCAGGCGCTCGGTTAAGGCGCGCATGGTGAGGCACATGCCTCGCGGCGGATAATCCGGCTGCGTACTGCCGGATAGATTCAGCGGCGAAATTAAGTCGCTGACGCGAATGGAGAATCCATTTTCGTCACGCCGCACCAGAGTCCGGAATCGGTCTTCGACCAGAGCGTTCCAAAAATTCTGCTCTTCGCGTGAAAGCTGTGCCAAGCGGCCGAGCCTTTCCACGATGCGCGGAGCGAATTCGCTCTGCAGCGTCGGAAGCAAACGTGCCCGAATCCGCACCCTCAGCCGCTGTACGTCTTGATTGGTCGAATCCTCGCGCCACGATTGGCCGTGTTCCTGCAAATAGCCCCGCAGCTCTTCGCGCCGAAAGCCGAGAAGCGGCCTCACCACATTGCCTGACACCGGATAGATGCCGCTAAGCCCGGTGGGGCCGGTGCCGCGAATCAGGTGCGCCAGCAGGGTTTCAGCCTGATCGTCCAGTGTGTGCGCCGCGACGATGCGAGTGGCTTGTCCCTCGCGAACCACTCGCTCAAAAAATGCATAACGCAAACGTCGGGCGGCATCCTCCAAATTCCATTTGTTTTGCGCAGCGGCGACGGCAACGTCCTCACGGCCGAGAACGAATCGCAATGCAAAGGTACGAGCGAGGCCGGCTACGAATTCGGCATCTGCGTCCGACTCTGCTCCCCGCAGCCCGTGATCGAAATGGACTACCACAAGCACGACGCCGAGTTTTTCGCGAATGGTCTCGAGAATTCGCAGCAGCGCCACCGAATCGCCGCCGCCGGAAACGGCCACGCCGATGCGGTCGCCGGGAGCAATTAGGCGCATTTCGCGGATGGAATCGAAGGCGCGTTTTTCGAGCGTTTTCACGACGCTGGACTGAAAGCGGAAATCAGCATGCCTCCAAGCATGGTAACAGGGCGAGCAGTTCCGGGTCGAGTGCCCTTAAGTGCGGGTACTGGGTCAGTTTGAATTTATGGCTACTGAAAAGAGCTAAGATTAGCCTCCCGATTGCTGGGCGGAGGGAAATACATGAACGCTATCGCCGCACTGCTCGCAGTGCTTGCAAGGACAGTTGCACAACAAGAGGCCGTCGTGAACGCACTGAGGGCCAAAAACTTACTTTCGGACGACGAAATACGTTCGGCGCTACCATCGCCGGAACGCATAAAAGAAATCGTGGATAGCCTAAACGAAGAATACGTAGACGATCTTAGGAAGATCGAAGCAAACGCCGTGTCACACAATCAACAATTACCGAGCGAGCACGCGTAAAAGCTTCGTTCCACCTCGCTATCGCAATATCGGTCTCACTAAGCGGCAATTCGTTCTTTTGCGTCGAGAAGTCCGACGGTTTCTCCAATGTTCCAGACGTGATCGGAGACGCCCGCTTGCATCGCCGGGGTGACGCGGAGCGTTTGATGGATGCGGCAGAAGTTGTAGTGCATGAAGTGGAGTGCGACCGCGTGCCGGAGATTTTCGACTTTCTTGGAGAAGCCATTCGTTAGCCTCGTAAAACGGCGCATTCCCATGCGCATCGTTAGATTTTGACGCTCGACAAAACTGGTAGAAATAAACTTCGGGTTCGGCTGGCCGGTGACTTTGATGGTTTCTATGCCAATACATTCGGCTGGACTATAACGAGCCTCCGCTTGCGGGTCCGAGCCGTACGTCTTGACCAACATCGCGTAGTCGATTTCCGAACCAAACGCGCTCTCGACGGCGTTCAGGTAAACCCGGTGTCCGTCCGTAGTCAGTTGCACGCGATTGCGGAGCCGTCCCGCCAGATCGTGCATAAAGGCATAGGCCGCACTTGCATCGCGTCCCGCTACTAGCCAACTCGGAACTAGCTTCGTATCGGCGCAAATGGCCGTCCACGTCCAAACGTCGCCAAAACCAAACCGTCCGCGCTTGTCATCCGGAAGATTATCTTGCTTGGCATAGCAGAACGACCAGATTTCGTCGGCCTGAATACGCCTGCACGGTAGATTGCGAAAGGCTTTGTCCTGATACTCCGCGCACGCCGTACCGACTTCGGCTAGCAATTTAACGACTGTGTTCTTAGCAACGCCCGTCATGCGGACGGTAGCGCGGATCGAATTGCCTTCGACTAGGGCCGCGATTACTTGGACTCTCTCGGTTTCGCTCAAGCGGTTCATGGCGTCTCCTGTAAACTAACGCCATTCTATGCTTGAGCGGTCAAGAATGTCAAGAACTAGTTTGAGAATCTTAAACTTACCGCCTTCCGTGCTAGACTGCGCTCGTACCATGAGGTACAAACTAACCGTCCGAATTTACCCGGATGGAACGGTCGAAATCATCCTTGAGCCTATATAGCCTGATGGCTTACAGGATGACTTCATGCCGTACAAGGGCAACCGCTTAGCCTTATAGGCGGTAGCCCAATAACCATCCCCGCCCCAACAGGCAGGGGTGCTACGCGCACTTAAATGGGGATGGTATCTTCGCGGCGCTGTCTAGCACGTCTAGGCGGTAGCCGATTGGCTGGCCAATTACGAGATCGAGCCAGCAAACACACCCCGCCGCATGGCGCGAGAACCGTGCGGCGGGGAATTTCGTTTTAGGGGTGTTTCTCTGCTTTCCAGCGAGCTTTTGCTGCTTTTTGGGCTATCTTCTTGCGCTTGGACTTACTGAGCTTCTTGGCCCTTGCGGGACCGCCCTTAAGCCCTCCAAGGCGTCCCAGTGCGACTGCGGCTGGGTTGCGGCCTTGCAATGGCTCGCCAGAGAGCTGCCTTACGATATTGGCCGCTATCTGGTTTATGTCGGGGTCTGAATTGCTTGAGCGGTTTGGCATAGCCACATTCTGACACCCGTTGCTAAGTCCCGTCAAATTCAAACTGACCCACTACCTAAGTACGCGAACCATGTGAAGGCATGGAAGCCCGCCATTGCGGTCCAACTGCGGCGCTTGCGAAGAATTTGAGAGCTTTACCGATTCGAACAACTAGAGAATGCTGGCTTGGCGCGCGAATAGATCGCGGCT
>JBOGNC010000074.1:0-15883 GCA_050747045.1 Candidatus Acidiferrales bacterium
TCCGAAATACCACGACTTGTCGGCAAGAAAATAGATGTTCGCGATCGCGTGCGTTGGCGGTATCGCGTATCCGAACGGAGTTTCGGCTGCGGGCACGAAAAGTTTCCAGCCCCACCACAGAAAGAAACCCGCGACAAAATAAGCGACCGCGAGCGCGGCAACTGGACCGACGCTGAACGCCACCCATGGAGCCCGCGCGGACCAAGATCGTAGTTGCCGCTGCTGAATCATCGCCTCTGCCAGTTCGTCGATGCCGCCTAGCCGCGCGAGCGCGGCGTCTTCCGATCCTGCCGCATCGCGACCGGCAGCTCCCTCCTCCGCCGTCAAATCGGCTAAGTGATCCGTCAGCTCTTTCAGATAGCGCCGCACATGTCGCGGTGCAACGCCGGCTCGCAACAGGCGTTCGCGAAGTTCAACTAACGGTTTTTCCATACGGTCCTTTCAGTATCTTTTGAATAGCGCCTGCCAGACTGGCCCAACTTGCGGAAAGATCGTCTAATCGCCGCGTCCCTCTCGGAGTGGTTGAGTAATAGATACGGCTACGGCCATTTACATTTTTTCGCCGCGAGCGCAAAGCGCCCTCTCGTTCCAGTGTGTGCAGCACCGGATAAACCACCCCTTCTCCAAACGCGATCGCGTCATGGCTCTGGCTGCGGATCGCTTGCACGAGTTCGTACCCGTACATCTCCCGGTTCCGCAGGAGTTTTAGAATTAGCAACTCAGGAACGCCATTCATGAAATTCGGATTAGTCGCTCGTTGCGGCATCAAGTTGCATTATACCTATAGGTTCAATGTATGTAAAGAAGATAAAAGGCTGGCTAGAACTGCGATTCTTCCGACCGAAAGCTAACTCGCGGCGGGTTCAGCGGCGGGATGCATGCCGTGCTGTGGCACTTCGTGGACGCCGCGCGGCGGCGGCTCCTGATGAAAGCGGAACAATTGATTCAGCGGACCCGCGCCCTTGCCGGTGGCGTAGGATTTTTCGATTGCTTTCGTTACGTAAGCCTTCGCCAGGATCAGCGCGTCGCGCAATTGCTGCCCAGCAGCCAATTGCGCGGCAATCGCGGACGAAAACGTGCAACCGGAGCCGTGTGTGTTCGAACTGCGCACGTGATCTCCACCGAATGCTTCAATTTGATCGCCTTGGCAGAGCACGTCCGTCGGCTTCTCCAGGTGCCCGCCCGTCACGATCACGGCTTTCGCGCCCATTTCCAGTAGCTTCTGGCCCGCTGCTTTCATCCCGTTCACGTCTTTCACTTCCAGGCCGGTGAGCAATTCAGCTTCGGCAATATTGGGGGTCACCACGTTCGCGCGTTTCAGCAATTCATCGCGCAGAAATTTCACGCCCGTGGAATCGAGCAGTTCGGTTTCTCCAGTGGTTGGCCGTGTAATCGGATCGAGCACCACGTGGACGAACTGATTTTTGTCCAGAAATTCCGCCACCGTCACGGCGTTCGCGCGGCTCGCAAGCATTCCGATTTTTACCGCCGCGACATGTGAATCTTCCGCTAGCGAGTCGAGCTGCGCGCGCAGCGTCGCGGCAGGAGTGGCGTGCACCGCGCGCACGCCCAGCGTCGATTGCACCGTCAACGCGGTCACTGCAGCGAGACCGTAACAATTGTGCGCCGCAAAAGTTTTCAGATCGGCCGCAACGCCCGCTCCGCATGAAGGGTCAAATCCTGCTATGGTCAAAAGGATTGGAGGCGCCAGACTACTGTGGACCGTGTGATTAGTGTGACTGCTCAATTCCGCGTGCCCTCCGCGCCAGGCACGATTCTCTTCGGCGCATTCGTTGCGAATCGCGCCTTCAATCGAGAATGTACGCGCGTTTGCGCGCACAGCGCAATACTATTTTTCGCTGATTTGATTTTTTTTACGCGCCCCGCCGCAAACTGCACGGAGTAGTCTGCGAAAGCGCGTTCTTTTGCAGGAAATTACGGGAATAGTCCGCGCACCAGCGTCGCATCCGCCACGCGCCCCACGGCCAGCACGTAAGCGCCAGTGCGCATCTGCGTGCGATGCTTGCGCATCGATTCGAACACTTCCAGAAACGCGCGCCTCATCACCGATTCAAGCTTGGCGTTCACTTCCTCGACCGGCCAGAATAAGCTCTGCAAATCCTGCACCCATTCGAAATAGCTCGCCGTCACGCCACCGGCATTCGCCAGAATGTCCGGGATCAACATGATGCCGCGCCGAGCCAGCACTTCATCTGCGTGCGGTGTCGTCGGCCCGTTCGCCGCTTCCGCCACGATCTTCGCTTTGATCTGCTCCACGTTGTTCAGCGTAATCACGTTTTCCAGCGCCGCCGGCACCAGGATGTCGCACTTCAGTGTCAGTAAATCGTCATTCGAAATACGCGACGTGCCCGGCATGCCCACCACCGTCCCGGCTCGCTCCTTGTAACGCATGGCCTTCAGAGGATCGATGCCGCGCGAATTGAACACGCCTCCGCGTGAATCGCTGATCGCCACCACGCGCGCTTTTTTCTCCGCAAACAGTTTCGCCACCAACGAGCCTACGTTTCCGAAT
The DNA here is from genome assembly GCA_050747045.1 of Candidatus Acidiferrales bacterium. Classification (GTDB taxonomy): domain Bacteria; phylum Acidobacteriota; class Terriglobia; order Acidiferrales; family UBA7541; genus Palsa-295. Next base: position 2,534 of record JBOGNC010000074.1, read on the forward strand.
CCCTGAATCGCCACGCTCGCGCCGCGCAACGGCAGTTTCTTCACCTTGCACGCTTCCTCTACGCTAACCAGTACCCCGCGCGCGGTCGCTTCCTTTCGTCCTTCCGATCCGCCAATGGAAATCGGTTTCCCCGTCACCACTCCGAGCGCCGAATATCCCTTGGTCATGGAATAGGTGTCCATGATCCACGCCATCGTTTGCGCATCCGTATAAACGTCCGGCGCGGGAATGTCCTGCTCCGGTCCGATCAGCGGCAGAATTTCAGACGCATACCTCCGCGTCATGCGCTCCAGTTCCGGCTTGCTCATGCGCTTAGGGTCGCAGATCACCCCGCCCTTCGCGCCGCCGTAAGGGATGTTCACCGTGGCCGTCTTCCACGTCATCCACATCGCCAGCGCCTTCACCTCGTCCACCGTGACGTTCGGGTGATAGCGGATGCCGCCCTTCGATGGCCCGCGCACTACGTTGTGCTGCACGCGATACCCGCTGAAAACTTTCACCTGCCCGTTGTCCATCTTCGTGGGGATGGAGACTTCCAGCACGCGCTTCGGGGAACGTAAAATTTGCCGCAGTCCCTGGTCGAGCTTCAGGTACTCGGCGGCCATGTCGAACTGAATCTGTGCGATCCGCAGAGGATTCAGTTCCTCGCGCGGCGCGATGCGTGGTATCGGTTGCGGGGCCGGTTTGGCGACGGTGGCCATTGCTCCCTCCTCGGGGCGGGAGAACCTAGCAGGTATATAACTTGCGGCCTATAACTTTCGGCCGCCACACTGTTTCTTCGAGCTTCTAGGACATGTAAGTCTTGCGAGAATCGAAGTTTAGCCAAGCTGCGGGGGATGTCAATCAAAACCCTAGGCGCTGCCCTAAATTGTCATTCCTTAAATTGTGCCGAACTTTTCTGATAGTCCGCTGCTCGCAGACGCCGCAAGCCACTGGAACTAAGCCGTTTACGCCAGTTAGCCTGGCAGCTAGGCTCAATCGCGGCGCCAGCCGCATTGCCCGTCTAGTTAACCGTCACCACCCCGGTGAACCCTGGTACCGGCTTCGTACCTTGGGCTTTATTTCCGCCAGAGCACTCGTGGCGCTTGTCACCAGCGGCCCATTGCGATATAACCGCAGTGTCAAAGGGTCCCCTAGGAGCAGCAGCAGTCAAGAACTGTTACGATCAACGCCTTTAACCTAATCCATCGGAACACGGGGTAAATCCGACGAGCCGCCTGCGCCTTCAGCGCCTGCCGCCCGCGAATCCCACTGAGGAGGAAGTAATGAAAAGAGCCATCAGCATGTTTGGCTTGCTGGCCATGCTGGCCCTTGCGTTTGGTGTGTCCGCGAACGCCGCGGCCAAGACCTTGACGCTAACCGGCTGGATCAGCGATAGCCATTGCGGCGCGAAGGGCATGAGCGCCGATCACAAGTCCTGCGCCGAGACCTGCGTGAAGACCAAAGGCGCGAAGTACGTGTTCGTCAATGAAAAGACCAAGCACGTAATCGCCATCACCAATCAGGATTCAATCCATCCCGATGAAGCGCTCGGTCATGAAGTGACGGTCACCGGCTCGCTTTCTAATGGGAAGATGACCATCGACAAGTTAGAACCCGTTAGCTGACCTTCCATTCAGCGCGTGGGAAGGGCGCCAGATTCTTTCTGGCGCCCTTTTTTATTTTCGCGGCCCCTCATTTTTGTTGTCATCCCGAACCCGTTCGCGTTTGTTTCGCGAACGGTGTGAGGGATCTGCTTCTGCGCTATCATCCCGCCTTCGCGGGGATGCGGTCGATGCCCATGTAGGGGCGCAGCGCCTCCGGAATCACGATCGAGCCATCGGCCTGCTGATAATTTTCCACGATGGCAATCCAGGTGCGCCCTACCGCCAGCCCCGATCCATTCAGCGTGTGGACGAACTCCGATTTTCCGCCGCCCTTCTGCTTGAAACGAATGCCCGAGCGCCGCGCCTGAAACGCCTCCGTATTCGAGCACGAAGAAATTTCCATGAAATCGCCGCTCGATGGCAGCCACACCTCAATGTCGTACGTCTTCGACGAGGCGAATCCCATGTCTCCCGTGCACAGCAGCACGGTGCGATGGTGCAGCCCCAGTTTTTTCAGCACCGCTTCGGCGTTGCCCACCAGCAGCTCCAGCTCGTCGTAGCTCTGCTCCGGGCGCGTGAATTTGAACATCTCCACTTTTTGAAACTGGTGCTGGCGCTTGATGCCGCGCGTGTCCTTGCCCGCCGCGCCGGCCTCCGAACGGAAGCATGCCGTCCAGGCGCAGACTTTGATCGGGAGTTCATCGGCATCGAGCGTTTCGTCGCGATGCAGGCTGGTTAGCTCCACTTCCGACGTGGGCGTGAGCCACAGATCGGTGCCTTCCAGATGAAACATGTCCGCCGCGAATTTTGGAAGCTGGCCCACGCCGGTTAGCGAAGCGGTGTTGACGATGAACGGCGGCAAAATTTCCGTGTAGCCGTGCCCTTTAGGTTCGGGGGCCGTATGCGTATCCAGGAAAAAATTGGCGATGGCGCGTTCCAGCCGCGCGCCCCAGCTTTTGTAGACCGCGAAGCGCGACGCAGCGATCTTCACCGCCGCTTGCAGATCCAGGATTCCGCACGCCTCGCCCACTTCCCAATGCGGCCGCGGCGTGAAATCGAATTTCGGAGGCGTGCCCCAGCGGCGCACTTCGCGATTGCCCTCCGCGCCGTGGCCCACCGGAACGCTCGCATGCGGCATGTTGGGCATCGTCAGCATGAATGCCTTCAGCCGTTCGTCCAATTCGGCGATGCGCTCGTCGTTGCGCTTGATTTCGTCGGAGACCTCCTTCATGCGCGCCAGAATCGCGGAGGCGTCTTTGCCCGCCTTTTTCAGCGAGACGATTTCGTCGCTGGCCTTGTTGCGCTCGGCCTTCATCTGCTCGGTGCAATGAATCAGCTTGCGGCGCTCTTCGTCGATGGCGCGAAACGGGCCCAGGTCCAGATCGTTGCCGCGGTTCTGCAACATCTTCTCGATGTCGTCCAGGTGCTGCCGTACGTACCCAAGGTCTAACATAGGCGCACTAGAATAACGGTTCTGGCGGTTGGAGGCTAGACGTTCGGGGGCAGAAGGCGAAAACTTCGTGCGGATAAACCTGCACGAATGGTAGCGCGCTGAAGCGAGCGACGTGATGCCGGAGCTGAAGCTCCGTCCTCCTAAAATGCGGTGCGAAAAGCTGCGTAAACGATGCACCGGGACGTTCCGGGTAGACGGGGTCGCGGTCGTTTGTTTTCTATGACTTAGATGAGTTTTTACTCGATTGACTGTTCCGGGTAAGAATGAATGATCCGAGAAAAAGGAAAACGAATCCTTCGCGCGGCTTCCCGGTACAGAACTCCGGGACACAAACACCGTGGAACAGCGCGAGTGGACGCTTCCAGATGCGCGTCTTCTTATGCCGGAGATGAAGCTCCGGCCTCCTAAAGCGCGCGGCGAAAACGACGAAAACGCATGCACCGGGACGTTCCGCCCTTGCACGTGCCCAGTCGTTTGTTTTCTGCGACTTACGAGTGTCAAAGGCCGATTGACCGTTCCGCCCTTCGCAGTGCTGTTTTGGCGAATGAAGAGCGAAAGATTTGCGCTCGAATTCGGCGCGACATCGAAGCCTCGCAGCACCTCGGTTCCTCCTTTCTCGCGCCCGCCACGGCGGGCAGGCCGCTGACGGGTGTTTCACTCGCGCGGCCTACGTTCAGCGGCTTCGCCCAGGCCACTAAAAACGATCCACGGTAGCATGGATCTAATGCAATAGCGGAAGCAGAATGGATTTGCTCGCAGTTCCGAGCAGGCCCGGAACTAGTTCGCGAACGACGACCATTGCAAAACTTGGGTGGCAAGTTCTGATACACTGCTTCGCAATTGCATCGCATTTGTGATGCAGAAGACATGCACGTCGCAGCCAAACGAAAATTCGACAATGGCGCGGGCGAGGCCGCCGCGCTGGACCTTACCGAATATCTGCCCGAAGAGCTGACGCAGCTCGATGATCCGCAGACGGATATTCCGCGATTGGCGCGAGATGAACGCGCAGTTGCGGTCATTGAAGACATCGTTCGCAAAGTGCCAACTTCGCACTCTTTATATCTGGGCGACGCGCGCGAAATGCCGCAGCTGCGACCGGGGAGCGTTCACCTGGTCTTGACCTCGCCGCCGTATTGGACGCTGAAGGAATACAGAGATTCTGACGCCCAACTTGGCCACATCGAGGACTACGACAAATTTTTGGCAGAGCTTGATCGAGTTTGGAAGCGATGCTTCGATGCTTTGGTTCCCGGCGGACGACTGATTTGCGTGGTGGGCGACGTGTGCCTTTCGCGTCGCGAAAACAACGGACGGCACACGGTGGTGCCGTTGCACGCATCGATTCAAGAGCATTGCCGAAAAATCGGCTTCGACAATCTGGCGCCGATTATCTGGCACAAAATTTCGAACGCGGCGTATGAAGTGGAGGGCGGCTCTGGTTTTCTGGGCAAGCCGTACGAGCCAAACGCGGTAATCAAAAATGACATCGAGTTTATTCTGATGGAGCGAAAGCCGGGCGGGTACCGAGCGCCAGCCATCTCGACGAAAGTTTTGAGCCTGATTTCCGCCAAAAATCACAGGAAATGGTTTCAGCAGATCTGGACGGGCGTGACGGGAGCCTCTACCAAGGACCATCCCGCGCCCTATCCCACGGAGCTAGCCGAGCGGCTGGTGCGAATGTTCAGCTTCGTGGGCGATAATGTACTGGATCCGTTCTTGGGTACCGGAACGACCACGGTGGCTGCTGCGAAATGGGGCCGGAATAGCGTCGGATTCGAAATCGACCCGTACTATTTCAGGCAGGCCGAAGAACGGATTAGGCGGGCGGCATCTTCGCTCGTCGGCGCGGCGCGAATTTCGGCGTCGGCTGTCGCAATTCGCTGACGTCAGAAGCGTTGCTCGTAATCTCTGCTCACGCGGGCCAGAAGGGCCGCATAATCAAGCCGGGTTCCGTTGTAGTCGACCCATTCGAACGGGAATGGCGCCTCGTTAGTTGCGCGGAATCGAAGCACGAGAAATTCATCGAAACCCGGGGCCGCCTGATCTCTGAGCCGGCCCTCGGCCGTGGCAGCTTCTTGAGCGGGATGTGGCGCTCCGCCCTTTCCGGTGGTCCTATACTCGCGGTCGCGTTCATAGCTGGTGTATTGCGATGCATGGTTGATTCCAACGATCCCGACGCAGATGGGGTTGCCCCCGCCCCTCTTGAATTGGACTACTTGGTTTCTGAGATCGTTAATTACGCGGTCGATCTGCTTAATCATAGCTTTTGCCAGAATTTTCACTTCCGCGCCAATCTCTACCGTGGCGATCTGCCCACGTCCGACAACGAATCCCGAGTCCCTAACTGGATGCTCTCCGGGAATGATCTCCCCAAATGTTCCGTCGCCCCTTCTTGCCGCCACACCCCTGCGGCGGTTCTCAATATTAACGACGCGTTCCCCGCTAGCCACCCGAGAGGTCAACTTCGCGGACCGGCCAATCGCAAGCAAATCTTCATATAGATGAAGTGCGACGAAGTCCCCTTGATTTGAAACGCGATGTTTATAAATGTGCCCTTGGAGCAGATTACGGAAAGCGTTCAGGAGCTTGAATTCGGGGCTGGGGAGGGAGTCGGTCAAGGCGCCGAGATTCTATCACGTGATCGAGGCTCCCCCGCCTTAGCACCGATTGGCCGCGAGGGATCGCTGCCTCGGAGTCATCGATTCCGACGGGTCGGGAGGAAGCGAGGGTAATTCTTCGGCTGCGGCGGCGAGTGCTTATGCGCATTTACATAAACGAGCGGACGGGGTCGGAGGAGTCCCAGCCGATGGAGGCGCGGTACATGCGGCTGAAGATGGAGTCGAAGGACGCGCCCAGCTCGATGAGTTCGGTCATGCCGGGGAGGGTGGCGGTGGTGTCCATGTAAGCGACGCGGCCGCCGCTGGGGACGCGCGCGAAGAAGGCCAGCGTGGCGTCGGACGCTTCGTAGCGCAGCAGGTCGCGACTGAAATCCGCAGTGGCGACGCCGAAATGATGAAATCCGTAGCCGCGGCGGTCGATGATCTCGCGGTAGACGGAGGGCGCGTCGTCGAGCGGCTGGATCAGCTCGATCCACATGTGTCCGGCAAAGCTCATGGCGATGGAGACGTCCGCGGCGGTGGGCTTGCCGCGGTAGAGGGCGTCCACCCCGGTGAAATGCGGCAGCAGAAACCACGGGCCGACCTTCAGCTTGTCGATCCATTCGCGCATCGATTGCTGAATGTCTTTCACGACGTAGGCCATTTGGATGACGCCGTCTTGCGGCTGGCCGAAAACTGTGAGGCTCATCTTTTCTCCTCTTCAAATTGGCCACAGAGGCACAGAGACGCAGAGATACGCGTAGCGGACAGATGCAAAAGCAGATCCCTCACCCTCATTTCGGACACAACGCGTCCGAACTGGGATTCGGGATGACAACTGCAAGATTTGCGCCGGTTGCGGCACGGTTGAAACCGTGCCCTGACGAAATGCGGCGCGCGATCATGGCTTGCCCTGCGCGGCGGCGGATTCTGCCGCGGTGCCCGCTTGCAGATCGGGCGACCAGCCGAGTTCGGTCAGGATGCGCTGGCCGGAGCGCTGGAGTTCGCGCTTCACGCCTTCGATGGCGGGGAAAAGCAGCTTGCCATCGCGCTTGCGCCATTCGCCGGCGATCATCACCGAATCGATATTCGCGAGCGAGGCTTGGATGACGACCGTGGCGACCGGATCGTGCACGGGCCAGACGTTGAGGTCGGTGGCGCGAATCATGACGAGATCGGCTTGCTTGCCGGGAGAGAGCGAGCCCAGTCCGTCCTGCATTCGCAACATGCGCGCGCCTTCGGTGGTGATCCAGCCGAGCGCTTCGCGGACGGGAATGCTGCTGCGCTGCGTGATATTGCCGGTTTCGATGCGAGCGATGGCGTTGTCGAGCGAACGCTGATGCGCGAGCGCGATGCGCGCGGCGATGAGGAGTTCGCCGGAATTGGCGCTTTCGAGGTCGATGCCGATGGACGGCGCGGCGCCGAGGCGGCGGAGGCGTCCGGTGATGGGATGGCCGTGGCCCATGGACATTTCGCATTCGGGCGTGACGGCAAACGTGACGCCCGCCTTGACAAAGCGCGCGAGCTGATCGTCCGAGAGGTTGTTGCCATGAACGATGTTGATGTGGGCACCGACGAGGCCTTCGCGCTCGAGCGCGTCCCAGCCGCCGGGAGTTTTCGGCGCGCCTCCACCCTGGTGCATGGAGGCGATCAGGCCGAGGTCGCGCGCGAGGCGGAAATCGTGAAGCGAAACGTCGAGCGTCGAATAATGGGGGCCGAGAATGGCGAGCCCCAGCGTGAGCAACTGGTCGCGCGAAGCGAACGGGCCGCGGAGCAGGCGTTCGACCTCGCCGCGCGGATGCGGAACTTCGGAGAAGTGGCGTTCGCCGGGCTTGGGGTCGGGCTTGGGCGAGCCGTGAAAAAATGCGGCGCGAATGCCGGATTCGCGCAGGCCGTCGACGGCTGCGTCGGTGTGCGCGGGAGTGGGATTGTTGTGGCACCAGTCGACCAGCGTGGTAACGCCGCAATTGATTTGATTGAGCGCGCCGGCGAGATTGGCGATGCGAATGTCTTCGGGCAGAAAGCGCGTGGCCAGGCCGGCGTGCATCCAGCGGAAATATTCGAGCAGCGTCCAATTGGTGGAGACAGCGCGCAGGCCGGCCTGCCACGTGTGCATATGCGCGTTGATCAAGCCGGGGATGATGATGAAGTTGGAGGCGTCGATGCGCTCAAATTCGGTATCTGCGGAGGGCGCGCCGATTTTCGGCTCGCCAATTTTTGGTGCGACTGCGGAGATGCGGTCGCCTTCAATCAGAATGTCGCCGGGGCGCAGGTCGCCGAAGCGCGGGTCCATGGTGATGATGGTGGCGCCGTGGAGCAGAAGTTTGCGCATGGCGTGAGTCTCCGTTGCCTAGCGAGACGCGCGGGGAATGTAGCACATCTGGCGAGGCATGGCGCGGAGCGAGCGCGCGTTGTAAACTCTGCGGGCTTCGCGGCGAGGGGGTGGATTGGGGAATGTTAGCCGCGATGCCAAAGGAGCTCGACGATGAGTTGGTGCTCAAGAGTTTTGGCGACGCGAAGGCGAGCGGCGTGGCGCGGGATTTTTGCGATCGCGGCAACGGCTGTGCTGGCGTTAGGCGTGATGCCGGCGGGATCGCGCGCGCAGATCGCGCCAGGGCCTGCGGCGAAAGCGACGAAAGGCGACGTGATTCTTTTTCTAGGGACGCACGGCGGGCCGGGGCTGACGAAGGAGCGGTCGGAACCGTCGAGTTTGCTGATCGTCGATGGGCGGCGGTACCTGATCGATTGCGGCATCGGCACGATGAGGCGGCTGCTGGACGCGGGCGTGGCGTCGGCAGCCATCGGGACCATTTTCATCACGCACGATCATCCGGACCACACGCTGGGGCTGGCGGCGGTGCTCGGGAACGACTTTCTGGGCGATGATTTCGGCCCACGCGGCCGCTCGCGTAAATTCAATATATATGGACCACCGCCCACTGCGGAACTGGTGAACGCGGCGTACAACTTCATTCGCGTTGCCTACAGCACGTTTGCGGCGGAGGGTTTGGGCGCCAGAACGCTTGTTGATCCGTTCGTAGTGCATCAGATCGATCACGACGGGCTGGTCTATCAGGACGACAAGATTCGCGTGACGGCAGCGGAAAACACGCACTTCCGGCTGATGGCGGCGAAAGATCGGGCGCGGATGAAGTCGTACTCGTACCGGTTCGAGACGCCGTACGGATCGATTGTGTTCACTGGCGATACCGGGACGAGCGCGGGCGTGGAAAAACTGGCGACAGGCGCGGACGTGCTGGTCTCCGAAGTGTCGGCGACGGCGGGTGCGCCGAGTGGTCAGAGCGCCATCCCCAACGCAAGCATACTGGCCGAGCACATGCGGACGGAGCATCTGTCGGTGGAAGATTTGGGAGATATGGCCACGAAGGCAAAGGTGAAGGCGGTGGTGATGTATCACTTCGTGGGGCCCGGGAGCGGGGAACAGTTTGTTGAAGGCGTGAAAAAATATTATTCGGGGCCGGTGTTCGCGAGCGAGGACCTGCAGCGGTATTGCCTGGGCACGCCGGACGCAAACGGGGCTGCCGCGCGCACGCTGGCTCCCTGCCAGTAAGCGCGGCGGCAGCTCGGTTTGGGTGCGCCAATTTGTTATATCAGCGGGCGGCAGCCTGTTCGCGCGGTACGACTGGGCGAACTTCGACGCAATCCATGCGCGCCGCGGGAATGCGCGAAGCGATTGCGATGGCTTCGTCGAGATCGGCTGCTTCGATCAGGAAGTAGCCGCCGAGATATTCCTTGGTTTCGGCGAAGGGGCCATCGGTGACCAATCGCTTGCCTTCGCGGACGCGGATTGTGGTGGCCGAGGACGCGGGGCGCAAGCGGTTGCCGCCAATGAACTTAGGGCCAAGCTCGGTTATCAGCTTGCCGTACTCGGCCTGCATCGCTCCTTCCTGCTCTGGAGACATCTTGCTGCGGGAACCCTCCGTTTCGTAGATCAACGCCAGATATTGCATTGTTTGTTCCTCCTGCCGGTTAGTCGATCCAGCGGCGACGGAATCGACATTTCCCACGAATTCGCATCAACAGCCGAAATAATGTTGCCACGCTGAAGCGCGGTCTTCCGTTAAAACCTTAGAACCGCGGCCATTCCTCATTGGATTGAGATGACGATTTTCCCGACGTAGGCCTGCGTGGCTTGGTAGCGGAAAGCTTCCGGAGCCTCCGAGAACGGGAAAACTTTGTCGATTACCGGCTTGATGCGATTGACTTCGATCGCGCGAATCATTTGCTCGAGACTGGCGCGGCTGCCTACGCCGATGCCGTGCAGGCTGGCAGATTTGAACATCAAATCGTGCGGGTTGTTCTGACCTTCGGGGCCGGCAAGCACGCCGATCAGACAAACTTTGCCGCCCCAACCAACGCACAGGTATGACTTGGCGAGCGTGCCCACACCACCATTTTCCACCACGCAATCCACGCCACGGCCGTCTGTGAGGCGCTGAACTTCTTTGGGCCAGTCCGGATGAGTTTTGTAATTCACGCCGTCGGACGCTCCCAGCTTGCGGGCGCGTGCGATTTTTTCGTCGCTCGATGACGTGACGATGACGCGTGCTCCAGCAGTGGTGGCGAATTGCAGCGCGAACATGGAAACGCCCCCGGTGCCAAGCGAGAGCACGGTATCACCGGGTTTGATGGGGCGGCCTGCGTTCATCAGAGCGTTCCAGGCGGTTGCGCCGGCACAGGAAAGGGTGGCCGCTTCTTCAAAGGAAAGGCTCGGCGGCATGGCCACCCAGCCGTCTTCATGCAAGCAGACATATTCAGCAAGAGTGCCGTCCATGGGCGCTCCTAGAGCCAATCGATTCTTCGGCGGAACGCCGTCGATCCAAATCTGAAAGAAGGTGGAGACGACGCGGTCGCCGGGCTTGAAGCGCGTGACCTTGGGCCCCACTGAAACGACTTCGCCAGCGCCGTCGGAGCATGGAATCGTATCGTGATCGAGGTGGACGCGGTAGTTGCCGGTGATGATGGCGTGGTCGCGATAATTCAGCGAAGCCGCGCGCATGCGCGCAACAACGTCGTACGGCCCGGGCTGCGGCTCGGGGCGTTCGGCGGGATGCAGGTCGTCAAGGCTGCTGGCGCTTTTCGCGAATTCATAAACTTTCATGAGATGGGTCCTTGGATTAGAGATAGATTGCGAATTTGCGGCGAAGGTGCAGCAGCGAAATTACTAAAGTCCGCACCCTTCGCACAAGACGCGAAAAATGCGGCACGCGGAAATTCAAGACTCATGGCACCTCTTCACTTCGTTTCGGCGGACGTCATGGTGACGGGCCTTGGCCGCAAATTTCGATTTCGACGGGAGTGTCCTTCGCGCCATCGTAGTGGACCTTTCCGGCGAGATCGGTGACGAAGCTGCCAGCGGGCATGGGAACCATGTGATCGGGTCGGAATTTTGTGCCGGTGCCCACCCACCAAGTGCCGGAAAGCACGGTGGCGTAGCGGTCGTACGTGTGGAAGTGAGGATGGCTCATCAGATGCGGTGGAAACTTCATCAGCACGATGTAAAAGCCGGGCTTCGTTGAATCGCCAACGAGAGTGGCCATTTGCGGGCCGCCGGGGCGACCGCGCCAGTGGATCCGCGAAGGCCATTTATAGGTGACGTGGGAAGGATCGATGTGCGCGCCGGGAGGCACGATAGGATCGGCCGCGGTTTGTGGCGCGCCCGATTGAGCGCGTGCGCGAGAGAAAGTGATGGCGGTGGCGCAGGCAAGGAGTAGAAGCAGCGCGCCGGTGAAGCTTAAGATCCTCTTTGCGCGAAGCACAGGAAGATTCCGCATAATGGTTCCTCCTAAAAGCTGCAAGTCGAGAGTAATCGAAGTGACTTATAGCCAGGTCACCCCAGCGGCTAAAGCCGCACTCGCGAATTGTCCTCAACGCTACGACTGGAGTCGTTGGCGAAGACCAAGTCCACTCGCAGCTGCGAAGCGCGATGCACGCGCAATGATAATACGCCGCGAGAAGAATCGGGGCGGTGAACTGTCCTTTAGTACAGGCTTGTAGAGGAGCCGTGCAAAGGGGCGGGACTTGGCGTTTTGTGTATGCGTGTAGGAATGGAACGTGGCGGCTCCGGAGGAAGGAGTCTAACCTTGGATCATCACGATAGGGTGAGCCGCGACTTGGTTTGTATGGGCAATCGCCCCGGCTATTCGCGAACGCGGGCATGACATTTTCAAGCAATCGTAACTTGGGAGCGACTTTGATGGCGATGGCTAAGAATGGGCGCGACGTAGAGATGGAAGTGCTGGGCACGCTGGCCGTGCCTCCGCCGAAGATTGACGAATTTCAGCATGTGAAGGTGCGCGTCGAAGGCGACGTGGCACGATTGACGCTGGACCGTCCGGAACACAATTTGCTGAACGAGCGGATGCTTTCGGAACTGGCGGCAGGAATCAACACGTTCGGCGAGCGAAACGCGGTGAAGCTGATCGTGCTGGATTCAGCTTGCAAGGCGTTCTGCGGAGGAATCGAGCTGGGCGAGTATACGCAGCGTCGCGTCTTTCAAATGCTGGAGGCGTTTCACAGCGCGTTCGCGGCGATGATGGACACGGCGACGCCGGTGCTGGTGGTGGTGAACGGGCCAGCGTACGGAGGCGGGGCGGAACTGGCGGCGCTGGCCGATCTGGTGATCGCCACTCCGAAAGCGCGGTTCGCGCAACCGGAAATTAAGCTGGGAGTTTTTCCTCCGCTGGCCGCGGCGATACTGCCGTACGTATTGGGCCCGAAGCAGGCGCTGGAGCTGGTGCTGACCGGAGAAGCGATTACGGGCGAGCGGGCGCAGGAATTGGGACTAGTGAATTGGCTGGTCAGCGAAGCCGACCTGCAGAAAAAGACGGATGAAGTGATCGCGAAGGTGACGGCGCAATCAGGTCCGGTGTTGACCATGGCGAAGAAGGCGATCCTGAATAGCCTGGGATTGCCGTTGCGCGATGGCGTGCGGAATTCGATGAAAGTTTTCTTGAACGAACTGGGGGAATTGGAAGATTCCCAAGAAGGTTTGCGCGCGCTGGTGGAAAAGCGCGCGCCGAAGTGGAAGAACCGCTAGCGATTCACGGACGTGGCGGAGCTGGTTGACACAAATTGGAGCGCAGCCTAGACTCGCAAGCGACAATTGAGCTGGCTTCGGGGATTCGCTTCGAAGGCCCACGCGGGTTTTCTCAGCGTAAACGGAAGGCCGTGAAAATCGGCCACGGTCCCGCCACTGTGATCGGCCCGCGCGAATGGCGCAGAAGGGCCGAGAGTCAGGAACGTACCCGAGCCAGTAATCGCCGGCACGCTTCGCGAGAAGGCGTGCGGCTAGAAGCCTCGCTATCTCGCGAGGCTTTTTTGTTATTGGAGGAATGATGTTGGCGCGCTGGCGCGGTGCCGCGATGGTGCTCGCGCTGGTTGGTGCGACGGCCGCGGCGGTGAGCGCGCAGGCGCCCGCGGCCCGCGTGGCAAACGATGGACGCGTGGTGATTGACGGGACCGGCAGGCGAGTGACGATACCCGCGCACGTGAACCGAATCGTGACGCTGGCGCCGAATTTGACCGAAACGATTTATGCGCTCGGATTAGGCGACAAGCTGGCAGGCGACACGAGCGATTGCGACAAGCCCGCCGCGGCGAAACTGAAACCGCATGTGGGCGATCCCGTCGATCCGAGTCTGGAGGCGATTGTGGCGCTCCGGCCGAGCGTGGTGCTGGCGACAACCTC
>JBOGNC010000075.1:0-15792 GCA_050747045.1 Candidatus Acidiferrales bacterium
TGAGTCCGTGATGCACAGCATCAATGGCTCGCAGGAAAATACTTCCACGCTCTTGCAACTCGATCGCATTCTCGCTGCGCAGCCGTATCGTCTTGCCTTCTGGAAAATCGGCCTCGAAGAGGTCAACTACCGCCGTTTCTTTGGCCTCAACGAATTTGTCGCCGTTCGTGTCGAGGATCCCCGCGTATTTGACGATCGTCATCGCGCCATCTTCCGCCTCATTTACGACGGCCGCGTCACCGGCCTGCGCATTGATCACGTGGATGGCCTCTTCGATCCCCGCGCTTATCTTCGCGAACTGCAAGCCTCCGCCGCGCCAGAGGAATCAAATTCTCCGAAGCCGTTCTTCATCGTCGTCGAAAAGATCCTCGGCGAACGCGAACATCTTCCTGAAGATTGGCCCGTCTCCGGCACTACCGGCTACGATTTCCTCAACGCCGTCAACGCTCTCTTCATTGATCCCGATGGCTTACAATCGATCGAACGGACGTACTCTCACATCACTCAGTCCTGGGTTCCCTTCTCGGATGTGAGCTACGCCGGGAACATGCTCGTGATGGAAATTCTTTTTGCGCGCGAAATTCATTCTCTCGGCCATCGTCTCGGGGCGCTCGCCGCGCAGGACCGCAAAGCCCGTGATCTCCCTATGGCCGAGATCATCGAACTCTTGAAAGTCGTCACCAGCTGCCTTCCCGTCTATCGCACCTACATCCGCAGCGACAAAATTTCCGGTCGCGACAGCGAATTTCTCGATCGCGCTCTCATGCTCGCCCGCCGCCGCGTCTCGCCCACCCAGATCAGCGACGCCGCCTTCGCCTTTCTCCGCCAAGTCCTCTTTCTCGAGTCACCCGGCTACGCCCCGGCTCTGCGCACCGAATACCTTCAATTCATCATGCGCTGGCAACAATTCACCGGGCCCGTAATGGCCAAGGGACTGGAAGATACCGCGTCCTATCGCCACAACAGCCTCATCTCTCTTGCCAACGTCGGCACCGATCCCTTGCGCGAATCGCTCCCGCTCGGCATTTCCGCTTTCCACGAATTCAATTCCTATCGCCAGCTTCACTGGCCCCACACCATGAACACGGTCTCGACGCACGACACCAAGCGTGGCGCCGACCTTCGCGCCCGCGTCAACGTCCTCTCTGAATTTCCGCGCGAATGGGAACGGTTCTTCCGCCGCGCGCGACGCGTCAATGCCCCGCATCGCAAAGCGTTCAGAGGCGTTTCCGCGCCCGACCCCGGCGAAGAATCGCTTCTGTATCAAACGATGCTTGGCGCCTGGCCCCCGTCCTCTAGCGAAATTCCCGAGTTCCGCGAGCGCCTGAAATCGTTTTTCATCAAAGCGGTCCGCGAAGCCAAGCTCCACACCGGCTGGTTCGAGCCCAACGCCGATTACGAGTCCGCCCTCCTCGCCTACATCGACGCAATCTTCGATAGCGATCCGTCTTCCGGCTTTTTCCCGGAATTCCTCGCGCTCCAAAAGACAATCGCATTCTACGGCTTTCTGAATTCGCTCTCGCAGGTTCTGTTGAAGATCGCTTCGCCCGGCTTTCCGGATTTTTACCAGGGTGAAGAATTGTGGGACCTCAATCTCGTCGATCCCGATAATCGCCGCCCTGTTGACTTCTCGTTTCGCCGCCGTTTGCTTGACGAACTGAAGCAGCTCGACCATGATGGGCGCGAATCCTTGCTCGAACATCTCTTGCTTTCGTGGCCCGACGCCCGCATCAAGCTTTATCTCATCTGGAAAGCCCTCAATTTCCGCCGGGACCGTCGCGAACTTTTCGAGTGCGGCGAATATTTCCCCCTGAAAACCGTGGGCAAGCGAAAAGAAAACCTCTTTGCATTCGCCCGCCGTCACGAAAACGAATGCGTCCTCGCGGCCGTTCCGCGCCTGCTTTCCCGCGTTGCCGGCCCCGGAGAGATGCCCCTCGGCCGCGCCGTCTGGACCACCACATCCATCGAACTCCCGCCCGATTCCCCGGTCGAGTGGCATGACGTCATCACAGGACAGTCTCTTCTCGCCACGAATCGCTCCGGCAAAATGATCCTTCGTGCAGCAGACCTCTTTCGCTCTTTCCCCGTCGCCATTTGCGCGTCTGCCGTCTCCTAGCCGATTCCTGCACTGGCGCGTTCCACCGCCGCAGTTTTGCAGTTGACACAGACCCGCCGAAAAAAGTATCGTGCCCCTCATAAATCGGCCATAAAGTATTGCGGTGATAGTTGGGCGTTACATAATCCTGTTTCTTTTTTCCTCGTCATAGGCTTTACCGTTGGTGGCGCATTTATCGGCAAGTCCTCCTAATATCCGCCGGAATGTTCCTGTGAAGGAGGTTGCGCCAATGGGCAAGGCAGCGGCAGTGATTTACGGCTTCGTTGTGTATGTGATTTTCTTCGGGACGTTCCTGTACGCAATCGGTTTCGTCGGCAATCTGGTTGTGCCCAAGTCGATTGATTCCGGTGCGGGCGTTTTCTCCGTCCCTTCGCTCATCATCGACGGGCTCTTGCTCGGGCTTTTCGCCATTCAGCACAGCGTCATGGCACGCCAGGGTTTCAAGCGTCTGTGGACCAAACTTGTCCCTCGCCCAGTCGAGAGGTCCACCTACGTTCTGTTCGCCAGCCTCTGCCTCCTGCTGCTCTACTGGCAATGGCGCTCCATGGACGAAATCGTCTGGAGCGTGCAAAATCCCGCTGGTCGGACGATTCTGGAAGTTCTCTTCACCATCGGTTGGCTGATGGTTCTCGTCTCCACTTTCCTCGTTAGCCATGCTGATCTGTTCGGGCTGCGCCAGATCGGTTCATTCGCCTCTGGTAAAGCTTACGAATCGATCGGTTTCAGAGATCCGGCGCTGTACAAACACGTCCGTCATCCGATCTATCTCGGTTTTCTCATCGCCTTTTGGGCCGCGCCAACCATGACGATCGGCCATCTCGTCTTCGCCATCGCCACCACGGGCTATATTCTTGTCGCCATTCAACTCGAAGAACGCGATCTGATCTCGTTCTTCGGAGACACCTACCGGCAATATCGCCGGCGCACGCCCATGCTCGTGCCGTTTTTGAAGCACCACGCTGCCGCTGCGCCCAGCGGTGGTGGCAAGGATGTGGACTCAGCTCGCGCTGATTAAGCCAATCCTTCCGGGCGGCGCGCGGCTTGCTCGCGATTGGGGTGCTTGCCGCGACAAGCGTATCCGCACGGAGTCTTCCGTACCCAACGCATTGTTACAGGCATTCGCCGCTCGCAGAATGCGAGTCCGTCTTGATTCCCGCACTCGTGCCGCGTGGACGGCGAAAATCTGCGTCCAACCAGCCGCATTCTCGACCGCATCCTGTATCCTTCCAGACTCTCCGCGTATCTAACTTCATTGGAGGCAATTACCCAATGAAAATCGCCCGCAAACTTGTCTTTCTTGTCGCGTTCCTCTTCCTCTTCATTCCGCTCATGGCTGCCAATGCGGCCACCACATTTCACGCCACTCTTTCCGGCAATAATCAGTCTCCGGCGATTGACACGCCCGCGCACGGCACGGCAACGTTCACCCTGAGCAAATCCGGAAAGAGCCTCAGCTTTCGCCTCTACGTCGCGGACATCGAAAATGTCTCCATGGCGCACATCCACATAGGCGAGGCCGGTAAAGAGGGCCCCGTTGCCGTTTGGATCTATCCCTCGCACCCGCCCGCACAAGTGAAGAAGGGCAAATTCACCGGCAACTTGGCCAGCGGGGTCATCACAGCCGCAAAGCTCCAGGGACCGATGAAGGGAAAGACGATCTCCGACCTCGTTCAGGAAATTAAGAACGGCGATGCGTACGTCAACGTCCACACCGTCCAGCACCCCGCCGGCGAAATCCGCGGCCAAATCGAATAACTTCGCTTCGCGCGGCCAAGATCGGCTGCGAATGTGACTGACTTCTAGTCCGATCTATGCTGGCGTGGGCCGTTTTTCGTGCCTGCCCGGAAGCTGCCGAGGGCAGGCAAGATGCTCTTGAAACGCCCTCGGCCCAGCCCGAGGTGGGTGTGCCTCTGGCTGGGCGGGTCAAAAAGGTTGAGCTGAAAGGAGGCGAAGCCACGATGGCAACCCGCCATCACGGCTCGAAATTCGGCGCAATCCCGCTCATCCATCGCCAGCTTTTCCCCACTCCTATCCGTCACAGCCAGCCGAGTATAAACGCGCGTAAGTTATTGAAAAGACGAGGTCACAGATCCCTCTACCCTTCACAGTTCCAATCACCCACACTTTCGCTTGCTTTTCACTTCGGGAAGACGCACAAGATCAACTTGCCATGACGGAAGCGCCAAATGCAGCGCCTCGCCATTCCCTAGCTGAATTTCTCCGCGAATTCGATTCGCGTCGCCACGAATCCGCCATCGCTTATCGCCGCGGCTACCGCTTTGAGCGCTCCACTTACGGCGAAATCCTCGACGAAGCTCGCCGCTTCGCCCGCGAACTCGAATCGCGCAGCGTCGCTAAATCGGACGCGGTACTCCTCTGGGGCGAGCCTTCCCTCGCCTGGATTGCCGCGTTTTTCGGCTGCGTGCTTCGCGGCGCTGTCGCTGTCCCTGTTGACCAAATCTCCACGCCGGATTTCGTCTCGCGCGTGGCCCGCGAAGTCAGCGCCAAGCTGATCGTGCGCTCCGGCAGTGCAGCCGCGCTCCAGTCCTCGATTCCATCGCTCCAAATGGAATTGCTCCTAGAGACCATCGCCCATCATTCCTCAACGCTTTACCCTTCGCCCTCTCTCACCCGCGACGACACTCTCGAAATCATCTTCACGTCCGGCACCACCGCCGAGCCTCGCGGCGTCGTGATCTCCCACGGCAACATCCTGGCAAATATCGAACCATTGGAACGCGAAATCTGCAAATACCTCCGCTACGAACGATTCGTACATCCCTTGCGATTTCTCAATCTGCTTCCGCTCAGCCACATCTTCGGCCAGATGATGAGCCTCTTCATTCCACCGCTTCTGGGCGGCACGGTAATTTTTGTCGAAACGCTAAAGCCCGCCGAACTCATCGACGTCATTCGCCGCGAGCGGGTCTCCGTCCTCGTCACCGTGCCGCGCGTGGTTGAATCTCTACAGCGCGAAATCGAGCGCGATCTGGAACGCCACGGCGAAACCGAAAACTTCCGCCGGCGATTCGAATCTTCCGACGGAAAGCACTTCCTTCGCCGCTGGTGGATTTTCCGCTCCATCCGTCGCCACTTCGGCTGGAAATTTTGGGCCATTATTTCCGGTGGCGCTACGCTGCCATCCAGCGTGGAGACTTTTTGGAATCGCCTCGGTTACGCCGTCATTCAGGGCTATGGCATGACGGAAACCGCCTCGTTGATTACGCTCAATCATCCGTTCCGCCTCGGCAAAAGCTCTATCGGCAAAGCTTTTCCAGGAACGGAGCTCAAAATCTCCGATTGCGGCGAAATCCTCGTGCGCGGCGAAAACATCGCAAAGTCCTACCGGAAAGGCGAACATCTCCAGCCAGTTGTCGGCGAAGACGGCTGGTTCCGCACCGGAGACCTCGCCGAACTCGGCAAAGATGGCCATCTTTATTTCAAAGGTCGCCAGAAAAACGTGATCGTTACTCCCGCAGGGATGAAGGTCTATCCGGACGATTTACAAGACGCGCTTCGCCGCCAAAAAGATGTGCGCGATTGCGTCGTCATCGGCCTTCCGCGAAATGGCAACGAAGAGCCCTGCGCCGCGCTCTTGCTCGATGGCCCCGGTGCAAACGCCGCAGCGATCGTCGATCGCGCCAACGAATTGCTCGCCGAATATCAGCGCATCCGCTACTGGTTTGAATGGCCCGATCCGGATTTTCCGCGCACGCCCACTCAGAAACCGGTTCTCGCACGCATTAGAGAAGCCGCCGCGGCACGCTTCGGATCTGGCGTGAGCGCGCTCGTCTCGCCATCGCAAAAAAACACCAGTCCCATCGCCGATCTTGTCTCGCGCATCACTGGCCACGCTTTCGATGCCAATTCTCCGGACGCCGCGCGCAATGCTCTCGCCCAAATGAGCTCTCTCGATCGCGTCGAACTGATGAGCGCCATGGAGGATCGTTACCAGGTGGATCTTAGCGAGGCAAATTTCACGCAGGCCGCCAGCATCGAGCAATTCGAAACACTCGTCCGCGAGCCTCAGGCCGCTCCAGCCGATTATGCGTTTCCGCGCTGGCCGCAAAATCGATTCGTCACCGCCGTCCGACTCGCCGTTTATTACCTGCTCGTCTGGCCTGCCACGTACATCCTCGCCGCGCCGCGCGTCAAAGGCCGCGAACATCTGCGCAATTTAAGTGGCCCCGCGCTTGTGGTTTGCAACCACGTCACGGATATCGACATCGGCTGGCTTCTCGCCGCTCTTCCGTTGCGTTTTCGCCACCGACTCGCCACTGCCATGGGAGGTGAACGTCTCGCGCAGATGCGCCATCCGCCACAAACTCTCGGCCGGCTCTCGGCCCTCGGTCAGCGTCTCAGCTACGGGCTCGTTGTCGCGCTCTTCAACGTCTTTCCGCTTCCTCGCCAGTCCGCATTTCTGCGCAGCTTTTCTTTCGCCGGCGATGTCGCCGATCGCGGCTGGAATATTTTGATCTTCCCGGAGGGAGCCACCACCAAGGACGGCCGCATCGCGCCATTCCGCGCCGGAATCGGCCTGCTGGCAACCCGCCTCAACGTGCCGATTATTCCGATGCGGCTAGACGGGGCGTACGGTCCAAAGCAGCGCCACCGGCGCTATGCAGCGCCGGGCGAGGTGCGCGTCACCATCGGCGAACCCATCCGCTACACGTCCGACCGCGATCCGCAGGAAATTGCAGCCGACCTACAGCGGCGAGTGGAGTCTCTCTGATGCCCGTGAAACTTTCCAAATCAGTGCTTCGCGGCTTCCGGCCTCATCATCCACGCGAGCGGCGCCGCCACCGCGAACACGATCGCGAGCAACCGGAATCCGTGCAGATAGCTCAGCACTTCCGTTTCCCGCAGCGTGTTTTGATAAACCAGTGCCAACGCCTGGTGCGTCGCTTCCACTGGACCGGAGCCGTGCCGCATGAAATACCCCTTCATGCCATCGAGAAAATTCTCCACGACCGGCTGGCCGGAAGTAACGTGCGCCGCCAAAACACCCTGGTCCTTCTGCTGGCTCCGCGCCAACTCCGCGGTCATGATGGAAATCCCGATGCTCGCGCCGATATTTCTCAGAGACGAAATCACGCTGGTCGCGTAACCCATCTCTTCTGTCGGGATCGGGTCCACACTGATCGTAGCCAGCGGCGGAAATACGATCGAAAGCCCTGCGCCCATCAGCACTTCTGGCAATACGAAACTCCACGGCCCGGCGTTCAAATTCAGCAGCGAAAATCCCCAAACTCCTGCTACCGCCACAAGCATCCCCGTGAAAATCATCCCGCGCATGTCCCACCCGCGGTCGATCAGGAAACCCGCCACCGGCATCAGAATCAGCGTCGCAATTCCGCGCGGCGAATTCCAGAATCCCGCAGTGATCGCCGGAAATCCCAAGAGCTCCTGCATAAACAAGGGAATCAGCACGATGCTGCCGTACAGCACGAAGCCCAGCGTCGCGGAAATCAGCGTCCCTGTCGCGAAGGTCCGGTACTTCAGGAGTCGAAAATGCACCAGTGGCTGGGCCGCGCGCAACTCCTGGATCACGAACGTCGTCAGACACACCGCCGCGATCACCGTCAGCATCACGATGAAACGCGATCTGAACCAATCGTCTTCCTGTCCCTTGTCCAGCATGATTTGCAGTGATCCGATGCCGGTCACAAGCATACCCAGTCCCCAATAATCCATTCGCAGCGTTCCGCGCCGGATGTAATGAGGATCGTGAATGAAAGTCTGCAACAAGATCAGGCCCACGATGCACACCGGCACGTTGATGAAAAAAATCCATCGCCAAGAGTAATCCGTCGTCAGCCATCCGCCCAGCACCGGTGCCAAGATCGGCGCCACCACGATGCCTACGCCGAAAAACGCCATCGCGTGGCCGCGCTGCTCCCGCGGAAAAGTTTCCAGCAAAATCGCACGGGTGGCTGGCTGCAGCGAGCCTCCCGCAGCTCCCTGAATGACGCGAAACACGATCAGCAGCGGCAGCGTAGGAGCCAGTCCACAGAGTACGCTCGCTCCCGTAAACACGGTTACCGCCATCATCAGCAACCGCTTGCGTCCGAAATAATTTGCCAGCCATCCTGCCAGCGGCAGCACAACCGCGTTGGCGATCAAGTACGACGTCAGTACCCATGTTGCTTCGCTCGCCGTTGCCGCCAGGCTCCCGCCGATATACGGCAAGCTGACGTTTACCGCCGCCGTGTCAATCAGTTCCATCATGGCGCTGGCCATCACCGCAATCGCCACAAGCCAGCGCTCCGTGTTGGATCCCGCCATCGGTACTTCCGTGGGAATCGAAGACGCCATTACCGTCCAATCGGGAAATCCCGCGCGCGCAAACTCGATTCGCCCCGCCGTGCGAGCTGCATCAAGAATCGAAGCTGGCACCGAACTCGTATTGCGCGGACCAAGCCCATCGCGGCCCGAAACGTCCGCACCGCGAACCTTCTAAGTTACACTAACTTGGAGGATGATTCCGATGGACGCAACGGGATCGACGGCACACGCTTCGACCTTCTCCGATGCCCGCCGGTTTCCGCGCATCATCGACGAAGGCTTCGGCCGCGAAGCCTGGCATCGCCCCGAAATGAAAGTCGCGACCTCGGACGTTTCGCTAGAGCTCGCGTTGTGGCGTCCGGCTGCCGGTCGCCACAATATCGCGGAAATCACCCTGCCTCACGCCTATTGGATTGACGGAATCCAGGAACAAATCTCCGGCTCGTCCGAGCCATTTGTCATGCCGGGCGAAGACTGGTTCGGGCTAGCCGATGCTTCGGCGATGGGCTGGCCGGACATCGTCGCGGTCCAATCCGGGCGATCACGCCCCGTCGCCGCCGGGGCGGGTATGGCCGCCGGGCGAATTCCTTCTCTTCGGTCGGAATCCGATCACTTCGATCATATTCTCGGCAATTCCTGCCACGCCCTCTACCACGACGGGCAAATCCAATAGATCAAAGCACTTCGCTCGGAGCGAATGGCACATTTTTTCAATTAACGCCCATCGCTCGGCGAGCATCCAACTCAATGTTGGGTGAAAGCGTTCATTTGCGCGGGGAATGCGATTGCAGTAGGCTGGAGTTCCCCCAGCCTTTCGTATTGGCTCGTGCGATCATGATTTGAGGCGCGGAGTCTCTGTTGCTATGGCGAACCCCGGGCTCCTCGCGGAAGGGCTGAACTTCGTGAACGGCGTAAAGACGGAAACTAGGCGAAAGGCCCCCCGGGCAAAAATCGCATCCAACGAAATCGTCTATCTCAACTTCCAATCGGGAAATGGCGCCATCGTTCTCGATGTTTCGGCTGAAGGGCTCGGCTTCCAGGCAGCCGATCCGCTTGAGCCGAAGGAGTCGCTTTCCTTCCGGTTCTCCGTGCCGGCATGCCCCGATATCGACTTATCCGGACAGATCCTATGGCTCGACGCCACTCGCAGGCGTGGCGGACTGCGCCTCATCGGTCCTGCCTCAGTTCTGCCGGTGTTTCGAGAGTGGCAGCGCAAGTATCTCGAGTCACTCCCTGAAGTCGATGGAGTTCCATCTTCGGCTCCCGCGCCAGCCGCTGCGACTGTTCCCAATCCCCAGCCCGCTGCTTCGGCAGTATCTCCGCAATCAGAACCGACGCGTCCGAGCGCTCCGCCTGCGCCCGCCTTTAACCAGCATCGCGGCCCAACGTTGGGTGGGCGCGGCCCAGTTTTCGTGTCCGAATGGGAAGCGCCACCGGAACAATCGCACGCTGGCCGCAACGTGCTCGTGGTCTGCGTCATTGTCGCGCTGGCGCTCGTGTTTGCCGGCTCCTATTATCTCGGCGGAAGGAGGCAAATTGGCGAGCTTTTCGTCCGCTTAGGTCAAGCGATTAGCGGCGAGAATGCTCAGCAGCCCGCGCCCTCGCAAACTTCAAACGCGGCGGCCCACAATCCAGCGCCGCCAATGACTGGTACTGCGGCCTCGGCGCCACTGTCAAGAAATGCAGCTGTGCCAAGCCCGACCGGAAATGCAGCCGGGCTGGCTGCCCCCGAACTCTCTAACGAGCCTGGGGCTATGCCATCGAACCAGCGCGCCGGCGGCACAAGCCCGCAGTCTGCCGCTCTGTCGTCTCCGCCACCGGTCGCGTCCAATGCTGTCGCGGCTGCGCCTCCGGCGAACGCGCCGCGCTCAAATGCTTTGTCAACGTCCTCTCAAGCTACAGGCTCGCATGCATCGCCCGCGGGAAGCTCTGCTCCAGGTGCGTCGGCCGCTTCACCTGACGCGGCTGCAGTCGAAGTGGCACAGGCACGCAAATATCTCCAGAATTCCAATCCCGCAGACAGCGCAATCGCCACGAATCTGCTGTGGTCCGCGATTCAGGATGGCAGCACGCAGGCCGAGCTTATTCTGGGTGAACTGTATCTGCAGGGACAGGGCGGTGTGGCTAAAAATTGCCCGCAAGCGGAAGCTCTGCTGAGCGCCGCGCAAGCCGCCAACGTGCCAGGCGCCGCCGAAAAACTCCAGAAGCTTTCCACTTACGGCTGTCGATAATGCCGCCTTGCTATTGCCCATTTCGAGGCTTGAATCGCACCGTCTCTTAAGATCCTAGCTGAAGATGCTCGATATCGAACCCAGAAATTGCCCGTAGTTCATTGCATAATTGCGTGCCCGTAGTGGGACTGCCCGCTACCCTGCGTTCGCGGCTGGCATCGAACCTGTATGCCAACCCGAAATCCTCAACGCCCGCTGAAGAAACCGCGCAAGAAGCCGCCGACCACGGCGAAGGATCCGGCTCAAGCCAAAATCTCTGCGACTTTCGCCTTGCGAGAACTCGCAAGGCTGGCTCAAAAGTGTAAAGCCTGCGATCTCTGGAAACGTGCCACCCAAGCGGTGTTCGGCGAAGGGCGGCCGGACGCAAAGGTTATGTTTGTCGGTGAAGTTCCGGGCGATCGCGAAGACCGCGAGGGCAAACCGTTCGTCGGCCCTGCTGGCAATCTACTGGACAAGGCGCTTGAGGAGGTCGGAATCGATCGCAGCGATGTGTACGTTACAAACGCAGTCAAGCATTTCAATTGGGAAGAACGCGGTAAGCGCCGCGTCCACAAAAAACCACGCGCGTCCGAAATCGCCGCATGCCGACCGTGGCTTGAAGCCGAAATCGAGCGACTCAAGCCTGCCGTGATCGTCTGTCTGGGGGCGACGGCGGCGCAGGCTTTGTTGGGCAAGGATTATCGCGTCACTAAGCATCACGGTGAGTTCGTTGAGTCCGCCCTGGCGCCACACGTTACCGCTCTCGTCCATCCTTCGGCGATTCTGCACGCCCTCGATGAAGCTTCGCGTCACGAAGAGATGAAGCACTTCATCGATGATCTGAAGAAAGTCGCTGCAGCAATCCGTACCGCGTGACCGTGGAGAGCTACGATGCCAGCGATCGGAAAAATACGCTCGGCAGCGGCCGCGGAAAGATATGGAGTCGTAAAACGCGCATTCCGGCTGCACGGTTTAGGCTACGGTACCGTAAGCAAAATACGGATAACCGTCACGCAACCTACGCTAGAATCGTGATGCATACTCACGAGCATCGCTGGCAAAATGCCTTCACCAGGGGCAGACTCGCCGGACCAATTTCACTATCGATACCATCAAGTTGAAGGATGGCTATGCCCGATGTACCAACCAAAAGTGACCGCCGCTACTCGCGCATCGCGACGCCAAAGGGCGTCTGGGTGGCGTGGCAGGACGGCGCGCGTCAAGAAGTCTCTCGAGTGCTGGACTTGAACATCGGCGGGCTCTTTATCACTACCCAAAATGCCTCCGCGCTTGGAACGGTCGTCTCCATCTTGCTTTCCGTTCCCGAAGGGGAGATTCGAGGCCGCGCCGCTGTCCGCAACCTATCACCCAAGGGTATGGGCGTCGAGTTCGTTGAATTGCGACAGCAGGATTCGGCGCGCCTGCAAAGGCTGATCTCGCGTCTTTTGCCCGCTGGCGAAACCGCTGCGGGTTAACTGCTAAACGGCTGGCCGCTTAAGCTTGGGATATTCGCCCGATCCGTCCCACAGGCTCCATCGCTCCCGAACCGCCATTCGATCATCATGTTCCATTTCGGCCCAAATGACGTGCGATTGGGAAGCGAGTATAATCGGTTTGGGCAGTCGCGCTTGAAGTGCAGGTAAGGCGGTGTCGCAAAAACACGTACTTGGCCCGTGGTGTTTTGGCAGTTCTGTGCCCCCGCGCAGCGGTCTTGCCGCAACTCTTTCGATTCTGTCCCTCAACCCACCCCGGGCTACGCTCCACCTTACGAACACGCGATAGGCGAATCAATCTTTGCATACCGATCTCGCGCGCATTTCGGTTCGGGGACGAGACTTTCCACAAGGCAAGCAACGATTCAATCATCGAGTTGCGAAGCGAATCAGCCCATGAATCATCGAATGGGATGTAAAGGCAGATGTGAAGCAGCACGCAGTGCTTCGCAGCGTACGCCGTCATAGGAGAAGGGATCCTCTATGGCCACTAACCCGGCTCCGAATAACCGCTTCTGGAAATCGGCGATCGTATACGTCATCTGGATTGCATTGACCGTTTGGCTGATTCGGTCGATGTACGCGCCCCCGTCGGCGCGGCAGGTCTCTTACAGCGACTTTTTATCCGAAGTGAACGCCGGAAAAATCCAGCAGGTAAGCATCGGGGAACGCAATATTGTAGGGTTGATCAAGCCCGCGCCGAAAAATAAGCCTAAAACCGAGAAGAAAAACGGCGCCTCAGAAAAAGCCAGCGCGGCGCAGGCTCCCAAGAAGATCGAAGCCAGCCGCGTTCCAGGACTCGACATCGCTCCGCTGGTCCAGGAGCTGCAAACGAAAAACATCAAATACTCCGGAAACATGCCGTCGTCTTCGCAATGGATGGACCTGTTGGTGTTCTGGGGGCCGATGCTGCTGATTTTCGTGCTGATCGGCGCATTCGTGTGGCGCATGCAGAAGGGACGGGGCGGGCCGATGAGCTTCGGCAGAACGCGCGCAAGAATGTACGACAGCACCGACCGCATGCAAACCAGATACTCTGACGTGGCGGGCGCCGAAGAAGCAAAAATGGAGCTGCGCGAGGTGGTCGATTTCCTTAGCCACCCCGAAAAGTATCAGAAACTGGGTGGCCGCACCCCGAAGGGCATTCTACTCGTAGGCCCGCCTGGCACCGGTAAAACTCTTCTGGCAAAGGCCGTAGCCGGCGAAGCGGCGGTGCCGTTTTTCTCCATTTCAGGATCGGAATTCGTCGAGATGTTTGTCGGCGTCGGGGCATCGCGGGTTCGCGACCTCTTTCAGGAGGCCAAAAAGCGCGCCCCAAGCATCATATTTATTGACGAACTGGATGCCATTGGAAAAAGTCGTGGAGGACCGCAGTCCGTTCCTACCAACGAGGAGCGCGAGCAAACTTTGAATCAACTGCTCGTGGAAATGGACGGCTTCGACACTTCGAAGGCCGTGATCATCATGGCTGCGACCAACCGGCCCGAGGTGCTGGACCGAGCGTTGCTCCGCCCGGGGCGCTTTGACCGCCAGGTGGTGTTGGACCGGCCCGATCTGAAGGAGCGCGAGGCCATCCTTCGCGTTCACGCTCGGAAATTAAAAGTCGGCGCGGATGTTGACTTGCGGTTCGTAGCAGCTGAAACTCCAGGAATGGTCGGCGCGGACTTGGCGAACATCGTCAACGAAGCAGCACTCAACGCCGCGCGTCGCGATGCCGAGCAGATCGAAAATCGCGATTTCGAGCAAGCCGTCGATCGCGTTACGATGGGATTCGAGAAAAAGGGACGGCTTATCAGCCCGGATGAAAAGCAGCGCGTGGCGTATCACGAAGTTGGCCACACGCTCGTGGCGCTGACCGTGCCGCATGCCGATCCGGTGCGGCGCGTCTCTATCGTGCCGCGCTCCATCGGCTCATTGGGACACACACTCCAACTGCCCGAACACGATCGCTACTTGCTTACTGAGCCAGAACTCGAAGACCGCATCTCGGTCCTTCTCGGCGGGCGGGTAGCGGAAGACATCATCTACAACGGGGTCGTTTCCACAGGCGCAAACGACGATCTTGAGCGCGCCACCATGCTCTCTCGCGAGATGTCCACGCATTACGGCATGGGCAAGCACCTCGGAAGCGTCACCTACGGTATCTCTCACGAATCGACGTATCTAAAAACTCCGTTCGCGATGGAGGAAAAAAACTATAGTGAACGAACGGCCGAAGCCATCGACGCCGAGGTTCGCGAGAGGATCGACGAGCTGTACGACCGCGTCAAAAAGATTCTCAGACAACGCCGGGCCGACTTGGACGTGATATCTTCGGCGCTGATGCGGCAAGAAACCTTGGAGGCGGAGGAAATTCAGAAATTACTTGCGACCACACATCAAGCGCAGCCGGGCGTTCCGCCACAGCGCGAAGTCAGCTCGACCAACGCCTGAGTCGCGGCTTCCAGTCGAGCGCTTCACCCTCCGCGGCGACGATCGAATTGCGCGAAAGCGAGAGTGCCACTTGATGGCTTGCGCCGTGCTCGTGTTTCTGGCAATTGGCTTACATTCCCACAAACAGCCGGATGCGCAAACCATCATCGAGCGTTCCGTCCAAGCAAATAAAGCCGATTGGGCGGCATTCCCGAAATACGAGTTCGATGAGACGGATTATGACTCCGGTGGACACACGCGAACTTATCACGTCACGATGATCCTCGGTTCGCCCTACGAGCGGCTGATACGGATAAACGGTAAGCCGCTGCTACCTCAACAACAGGCCTCGGAACGACAAAAGTTTCAGCACGCGGTCCGTTCGCGCCGAAACGAAACAAGCGAGGAGCGCGCCCGCCGCGTTGGAAGCTACGAGCGGGACCGAGCACGCGATCACCTGCTAATGGACCAGTTGGCGGACGCATTCACGTTCACGGTCGTGGGCGAGCAAAAGCGAGGCCTGCACGACGTGTATGTGTTGAAGGCTACGCGACGGCCCGGTTACAACCCGCCTAACCACGAGGCTCAGGTTCTCACCGGGATGATCGGCAAGCTCTGGATCGATGAACAGACGTATCAGTGGGTGAAGGTGGAAGCGCATGTGGTGCAACCCGTCACGATCGAAGGATTCTTGGCGACGGTCGAGCCCGGCACGCGATTCGAACTGGAGAAGATGCCCGTCGGCAACGGTATCTGGCTGCGCAAACACTTTTCAATGCATTCACACGCAAAAATCCTGTTCTTTTTCTCGCACAACGGCCATGAAGAAGAAATGTTTTCCAATTACCAGTTGACGCACTCAGACCAGATGCAGCAGAGCCATTGAAATTTTGCTGCGCGCCGCGCCGCGCCGCGCCGGAGTTTAATCTCCGACTCGCGAATTCGATAGTCGGGGCGCGACCGCCGTCGCCGGCGGAACGATGCTGGTTGCCTGCGACGCGACGATCAGCCATTTGCCGCTGCGCTTCTCTTCCACGCGAGTGAATATTCCGCGCCTTGGCGGCCGCGGCGACCCGTCCGGATTCCGCTCGCCGCTGGTGCTGAAATATACGTGCACAACAGCGATGGAGGGTGAAAGAAAGCGGACCTGCACTTGCTCGGTATGCCACACGCTCTCTTTCACCTTCCCGGAATGCAGTGATTCCAGGCTCTTACTAAACGCCTCGCCGCCCGCGAACCACTGCCCCGCAAGATTCACCCAATCCGCGTCCGGCAA
>JBOGNC010000076.1:0-15739 GCA_050747045.1 Candidatus Acidiferrales bacterium
TCAGCAACATCCAGGATATAAAGGGCAGGGCCACCCAGCTTACGGCGGCCGATCCCGGTTACGTGGACTACTACGGCCGTCCGTGGGCCGAGGACTGGGAGCAGTGGTTTGAAAAGGGCTGGAAAGGTACGCCGTACGAAAATACCGTGCCGGCGAACGTCTTGGATATGTTTAACGACAGTAATGGCGGTAATAGCAAGACCCGGACGAACGATAGGGATGCCAATCAGAGCAAGTAGCGCGGTGCCTTGAGCCGCCGGGCAACGTTTCGGCGGCTCATCGCCATCAATTGAACGGAGAGCACTGAAGATGAAAAAGCCATTCAGCGGAAGCTTGGTTATCGCGGTTTGTCTTGTATTGATTTCTGTGGGTATTTACGTGCAACGAGCCTCCGCGCACCACTCCTTCGCGATGTACGATCAGACGAAGGTTCTTGTCATGACCGGTGTGGCTCACCAGTTTATTGCTCAAGCCAACCACGCCGAGCTGCACTTTTACTTGATCGGGCCCGACGACAAACTCGAGCGTGACAAGAGCGGAAACTTGGTCGATTGGGGCGTCGAGATGGCGGGCGCTGCGGCTGTGGCTCGCGAAGGCATCACCGCTCAGACTTTCAAGGCCGGCACGATCTTTACCGTTCACATGAATCCTCTCCGAAGCGGCGGTAATTTTGGATCCCGGGTTGGCCCCATCTACAAGTGCCCGTGGAGAACGCCCCCCACTCCAGGGAAAACCTGCAAAGAAGTAACGGGCATGACCGTTCTCGGCGGAAGCTACTAATCGCCTTAGGGGCTCAAACAACAGCGCCGCCGCGCCATGCGCGCCCGAGGGTGCCCCGCAAGGGCGTATAGCCCTGTAAGCACAGCCCAAGGAAGGTTAACGTATGATGGTTCTTCCAAACGTTACGCGATTCGCCGCCATGAACAAGTTTGCCAGCTTGCTGGCAAAGACAGCGCCGAGCCACTTTCTTCGGATCCATGAGGGCTGGCTTACTCCGGGTACTCAGTCGATCCACATGATTGGCATCGCCATGATAATGGGATCCTTGCTGATGATCGTTTTCCGTATATTCGGATGGGCCTTTACCGATCAAACCATGCGCCAGACGGTCGATCGCTTTGGTCCGTGGCTGATCGGCGGGCTGTGCCTGAATCTGGTGACCGGACTCGAAATGATCCTTGCGGAGCCTGTTCGCGAACTGGTGAACCTGTCGTTCTGGACAAAAATGGTCTGCGTGGCCATTGCCACAATCGTGATCACTGCGTTTTTTCTCGGCCTTCGCAGGCACGAGGTTCGGTGGGACACGCTGGTCCGTCGCAAATCTATAAAGGCGGCTGCCGTCGGCACGGTCGTTCTTTTTTTGTGCATCATCGTGCTGGGGCGCCTGATCGCTTACGACCACATCTGGGGCACTTGGTCGCCGGCATCACGAGGCTACTAGCCACATTTCAAGTAAAATCCAATGCCAATTGACGCGTTTCTGAAATCAATCGAGGCGACGAGTTTCGCCACCACCATTCGCGATTCGATCTGGATGTTTCCGATCATCGAATCGATTCACGTCATCAGCTTCACCATCGTTGTTGGCACGATTGCCATCATCGATCTTCGCCTGCTGGGACTTGCTTCGACCGGCCGGTCGATTCGGAAGATGGAGTCCGAAATCCTGAAGTGGACTTGGGCGGCGTTTGTGGTCGCCGTGGCGACCGGGCTTACGATGTTCAGCACCAACGCCCGGATTTACTTCCACAATCCCTTTTTCAGGGCCAAGATGATCTTGCTGCTGCTCACCGGCATCAACGTCCTCGTTTTCGAGCTGACCGCTGGGCGCAAAAGAGCCCAGTGGGATATGGCCAAGTCAGCGCCGCGCGTGGGTAAGGTCGTGGCCGTCCTGTCGCTCACCATGTGGATCAGCATCATATTCATGGGCCGCATCATCGGGTTCACCACGCACCCAGGTACAGTGGCGCCGCCAACTCCTGGCGTGAATTACGACAATTTCCTTGGACCTCCGGCCCCCAGCAGCGGGAACTCAACCACGCCGGCGGCTCCTGCCACGCCGGCTAAGAGGTGAATCTCGCGGCTAGGACGCGGGCCTGAGTGCGTATGAGACGTCTGGCCCGCATCCGCCATTGCCTTAGTGATCCTCCGCCGGAGCCGGATTTTTGCGCTGATCCGAAACGATCACGCCGCCCTTGATCACCACGCGTGTGTTGAGCAAGTTCCAATAGCCATTTAGAGGATTTCCCGCCACAAGAACCATATCGGCCAGTTTGCCCGGCTCAAGCGTCCCGATCTGATCGCTCATGTGAACGAATGCCGCCGTATTCGGGCCCATCAGCTTAATGATGTCCTGCGGCGAAAACATCAGGTTCAGGGATCGCAGTTCGTGCGACAGGCCCGCCTTGGGCTCATAGTTCGTGTCCGTTCCGTAGCCATAGACCACACCGGCGTCCCAAAGTGTGCGCGCGTTCACGGCCTTGTAACCGGCTGATTGCCCCAGGCCTTGGTCATTGATGACTCCCGAAGGCCAGGGTGCGCCATTGCGAAATCGCGGCTTGTTGTCGTTCGCAAACACGCCAAACACCGGCGTTCCAAACCCAATCGTGGAGAGCTGCATCACTCCGGCCGCCTTCACCCTGTGAGCCTGCGCTTCAGTGACCCAGCCGAAGTGCGGCGTATGCACCAGCAATGGAGCGCCGGCGTCTACGGCATCCATCATTGCCTCGGGGGTCACCGCGTGCACCATCACGTATTCGTCAGGAATCTTTTTCGATTCATCCACCATGGCTCGCAATAGTTCAAGTTCACTCGGCGAGGGTTTGTCGCTCAGGCCCTCCTCGCCGATGAAATGGATGTGCATGCCCGCGTATTTGCGCACTTCTGCCCGCGCTTGATTGGGAGAGATGTTACGAAGGGGAATGGCCTGGGAGGCGATGATGCGCGGACCCTTGATCTTGCCGGAGTCAACCATCTGCTTGAGTTCGAGTATTCCAGGCACGGGACCAGCGCCGGAGAGCAATGTGGTATAGCCGGCGTCGAGAAACTCCTGCATGCTTGCGGGAGCCTTTGTCTTAAGCCACTGCTCGGCATCGCCCCGCGGGATGATGTGCCGGTGCGCATCGATGAAGCCCGGCACAGCCGATAGGCCGGTGGCGTCGATGGTCTGGACGCCGGCGACGCTTGCGTCACCAGCGGAAACCGACGCGATCCGACCGTTGCGAACAACGATCGATCCGTCGTCGATTACATTTCCGTTGCCGACGATAATTCGCACATGCTGGATAACAAGGTTCTGAGCCGACACGTTCCGCGCGCTGCCGAGGCTCCAACCCAAAAGCAGCAAAGCAACGCCGAATATTTTTTTCATAAATTTCCGCCCTGTGGTTGAATAAAATTCGTTTGATTCAGAAATGCGGAGCTGTTGAAAAAATTCCGGCTAGGCGCAGGCCAGATTAGGCCTTTGGCTAGCCACGTTCGAACACGTTCATCTAAATTTCTAAGCGCCCGTCGTGAACCAGTCAGAATGACGCCCTCAAACCCACCGTCACTTCGCAAGCACGCAAGCCGCGCCGTCGCAATCCGCCGCAAAGTCCTAACCGCCAATCCGACTAAGGCCGGTTTTGGGACTCCAGCGGGATGCGTCGGGAGTCCCGGTGCCGGAGATGTGGTGCGCGGCGCCAATTCCGAAAAGTTCGCTATTAGAAAAATGTAAGCTGCTGAATTTGATTGGGTTCGGTTGCGTTCTACTCGACACGGGTTCGCGATTAGCTTTCGCATTCTGTTCGCCAGCGACGGGCGCGGGCGCGGGACAGACTTGCCCCTTCGTCTGCAAGCAGCGGTTTCGGCGACGAAGCCGGAACTTTCGTTCACGTCGTTCCCTCAGGGCGCCAATCCTTTCCGGATTGGCGCATAACCACAAATCGACGATAGCAGACAACGGTGGAAATGCTACTGGTCCGAGGGACAGGCTGAAGTACAGGGGATCAATGCCGCTGATTTTTTCCGCCTGAATCCGTACTCCGCTGTTTGGACCAAAGTCATCTCCATCAAAAAAGATCATTAAAAAGTTACGGCTAGGCTTGGGTCGAAATTGTCCCTCGCCTAGCCGTATCGCGCCTTATGCCTTTAGTTTTTCGAGCGCATTCCTGGAACTGCTCAGAATGACGCTTTCAAGCCCAACAGCACCTCGCGAGCGCCGCCCGTGCCGTTGAGAAGGTTGCTATCGTTCGGTTGCCCGTGAGACTGGCCGAAAAAGAACGGGACGTTGACGCTCCCTCCGAGAAAACCTCCGGAGTACATGTGGTTGTTGAGGACGTTGAACGCCGCAATGCTGAACTCCAAACCGACCCGCTCGTTGACCTTGAAGTGCTTCCGCACGGACAAATCCCATTCATGAAACCCTGCTCCGATAAGCGACCCAGGCCTCATGTTGCCGAATGTTCCCTGGGCCGGCGGAATAATCACCGACTTGCCGTTGGGAGACATGTAGCAAAAACCGGCCGTGTTCAATGCATCCAGCCCGGTGGCGTTCGGGTCGCTGGCAGGCACGTTCGGATTGGTCGGCTCCGCATTGGCCGCATTGACGCAGGCGGCCGGGAGAGCCGACCCGCATCCGGGCCCATAGCAATCGATGAAAGGCGGACCGGTGGGATTGGGGAGCTTTCCAAAGTTATTGAAATTGCGCCCGCTTCCGTAGAGCGACCATGGCTCGCTGATACCTCCGAAGAGGCCCCGGTTGTCGTTCACGCCAGCCAAGTCAGAAGCGCCTAAAGTGCTGCCGGAAAACGGTTGCCCGCTTTGAATATTGATCAAACTGGAAATCTGCCAGCCCTTCAACAGTTGCGCCGGTGAATTGATCCCTGGAATTTGATAGACGAGCGTGATGCCCAAATCCTGGGTCGGCGTGTGCAGCCCGTAGTCACACCGTATACAGTTGTTTTGCAATATGTACGGATTGTTGCCGCTCGGGGGCGTGCCCAAATCCCTGGAGAATGTGTACGCCGCATGCATGGTCAGCCCATGAAAATTCCGCTGAACCAACGTCGCTTGCAGTGCGTTGTAGTTGGAGTATCCGCCGGGACCGTATACGAAAATGCCCTGGAACCAAGGGAACTGGCTGAAATACGGCTGGCGGGACTGAATCGCTGCGGGATCGGAGGTTCCCGGCGCTGGCTCGTTAATGTCGATCTCCGTTGGCAGATCGGAGGCGTGCGTGCCAACGTAGTTTATTGTCAAGGATGTGCTGGGACCGAACTGGTGCTCAACGCCCAACGTCCACGTGTACATTGGCGAACGAGAATTCGATGTATTCATCGAAAGCTGGCCGTTGGGAAGCCTGACGACGGTGCCTCTCGCCTTTATGGTGCAGGGCGACGGTATGATTCCGTTTGATAGAGTGAGGTTGCCGGTGCCGCACGCTAGATCGGTGCTCAGAGTGGCGGGAAAGACTGGGGTATTGGCGGCCCAGTTTAACCCAGAGCCGGGCACGACAACTTGCCCGTTCCGGACGGCTTGAGGGTTCGTGGAGCCTGGGAAGACCAATCCGCTATCGTTATAGAGCGAAAAGCCCGTCGGGATCGAGTTGAGGCCCGCGCCAAAACCAAAGGCGACCAAGTCGTCGATTTGCGGCGTGTCATAGCTGATGCCCATGCCAGCACGCAACACCGTGGTGCTCTTGCCGGTTATATCCCAGGCGATGCCAGCCCTCGGGGCGAAATCATGATGGTCTGGCTGATAAAGAGGGATACCTGCCTGCTGCACCATGCCGGTGGGCGCATACGGATCGAAGTTGCCCGCATTGTTATTGTCCACCAACATGGCCGGCTCAAGCTCGTAGCGCAGGCCCAAGTCCATGGTTAATCGAGAGTTGACCCGGAAGTTGTCTTCAAAGTAGAGCGCTTCGCGGTTGAACCCAACCGAAGTGTCCTCTTGCTGCGGGTTGACCAAGAGTTGGCCGTTGGTTATATCCCCGGCAAGGAAGTCTTGAAGGTCCGTGGAGGAGCATTTACCGGTCGTAAGGCTAGCAGTCCCGGGCACACAGGTCGTAGAGCCAGCGAATGCGATGCCGCCAAAGTAGCTCAGGGTGCCAGCAATGTTGCCCGGTGCACCTAGCCCGTGGAACCGGGTGTGATGGAATTCAAAACCGAACTTCATGTTGTGGCTGCCATGCGTCCACGCGACGTTGTCGTATGCTGTGTAGGTGTACTGAAACACCTTCTGGTCAGCGAGAAAGGCCGATGCGCCCAGGCTGGGATAGCCCGAGGTGCTAAAGTTCACGATCGGAAATCCGCAGAGCGGCGGTGGAGGATTCGCTCCCGAGACAAATCCAAAGAGGGAGGCGTAGTTCTTGCCGCAATCCGCGTTGCCATCTCCGAGGTTGTACCGGTTATAGCCGAAACGCACGTCGTTCACCCAGTTCGAATTCGGCGTGTTGATCCACACCGCGCGCACCATTTGCGTGCGGCTGGTGTTCAAGTTGTCCCAGAAGGCCGGGAGGCCAGCGGTAGGAGTCGAGGTCACAGCCTGGCCGAAGTAATACTCGCCGTTGATGGAGTTCCTGTCAGTGGGATGGTAATCGATTCGACCGATCACGTTGTTGGAATGTCCGCTGAACTGGCCTGGCCAGCCGACGTTCGTCGTGTTGGTTCCGTCGTATGTGTAAATGCCTTTGGTGCCGCAAGTCGCAGCTCCGCCGGTCACCGTGCAATCCGCCAAAGCCAGGCTCAATGGACTTGGCGTAACGCCGTTGCTAATTAGATTGTCGATTTCGTTCGGTATGCTGTTCACGGCGTCAGGGGCAGTCGTCACGAGAGCGGTGGTCGGCAGGGCACCGACGGTTGTCCCCGCCCCAACCGTGTAGCGCATTCCGTCAAAGGCGCCGAAGTAGAACAACTTGTTTTTCTTGATCGCCCCGCCGAAAGACCCTCCGAACTGCTTAAAATCGTCCGTCTGCTTTGCAGCGCCGGCCAAGTAAGGATCGTACGCGTCCAAGTTGTTGTTGCGCGCGTTGATGTAAGCGTCGCCGTGCGGAGTGTTGGTGCCAGATTTCAAGCCGACGTTGACCACCGCGCCTTGAAACCAGCCATATTCCGCAGGAGGATTGGTCATCACGTTTACTTCTTCAACGGCATCCTGCGGCAGAATCGTCAATTCGTCAGTACTGCTGGCCGCGCCGATCAGCGGGCCAGAGTTCACGAACATGTTTATGTTTTCTACGCCGTCAAGCAAGTAGTAATTGCCTTGGCCGCTTGCGCCATTGGTCTCGTAGTTCGGAGTGCCCCCGCCGGGATTGCCGTGGACGCCCGGCTGGAAATCCAGGATCTTTGTGTAGAGTTTGCCGTTGATTGGCAACTGGCTTAGCTGCGTGCTTTCAACCGTGCTGGACAGCACTTCGTTGCTGACGTTGATGAGCGGCACGGCCTCGGTCACCGTCACAGTCTGAGTTTCTGTGCCCGGCTGCATGGCCAGATCGACGCGAACCGCTTGGCCGACTCCCACCGCAACGCCTGTGCGGTTCAATGTCTGGAAGCCTTTGAACTCCGCCTTCACGGCGTAGCTGCCCGGCGTAAGGCTGGGAGCGGAATAGGCGCCGGAAGTATCGGTGGTCAGCGTGCGCGAGACGCCGCGCTCCGTATCGGTGACGGTCACCTTCGCGCCGGCAATCACGGCGCCGCTCGTGTCGGTAACAGTTCCTGCGATGCTGCCGAGATTGAGCTGCGGAAACGCGGGAAGGCAAAGAAGCAGCACTCCCAAAACAAGGCTGAACGCCTGGATCGCTTTATTCGAACGCGCACATCGCAATACGAAATTCCAAAAAGCCGAGCTCATTATTCCCCCCTCAAAGTCGCTTCATAAACTTTTTCGGCGCCCACCAGTGAGACACAAGACGAGAGGCAACCCTGACGGCAATTCGCCGCGGCGTACAAATTCGCCTTCACCCCGTGAATGGTCAGATCGAGCTAGATGTTTACCCCACCCTGGCCACCAGCACTCCGCCTCCGGCTGGCGCGCGTGAACGAATATCTATGTCGCTTAAGACGGGAAGTCAATAAGAAAGAAGCTAAATTTATGTTCATCACATGAAATATTGTTAATGAAATTTAGAAGAGAACGCTTTCTGTCGGAGCGACTCGCTTGATGTTATGATCGCGCCGCCGCAAAAAACTTTCTCGGACGTACTTCATATCTGTTGAAACGCGCCGGGCCGTACATTGCGTCTTTATACTGTCCGACTTTTCGATGGGGAGAGCACTGCGATGAAGCGAAGATCTTTTCTCAGCTTGGGCACGATTGCGACGGCGGGCATTTTTACACGAGGAGCAATGGAGCAGGCAGCGGCTCAGGATCTCGGATGTTCGTCGCCGACCTCCATCGTTCGCACAACCGCGGGCCGGGTTCGAGGGATCAGTCGAGATCGCGTGAGCGCATTTTTCGGAATTCCGTACGGCGCCTCCACCGCAGGCGCACGTCGCTTTATGCCGCCAGCCAAACCGGAACCTTGGAGCGGCGTGCGCGAGGCTACGCATTTTGGCCACAGATCGCCGCAAGGCCCGTCGGCATTGATTCCAGAGGACGCAGCGGAGGATCGGAGAGAACCCGCAGGCGAGGACTGCTTGTGTTTGAATGTGTGGACGCCCCGCGCTGGCACGGGGCACAGGCCGGTGATGGTGTGGTTTCACGGCGGCGGGTACTCGCAAGGTTCCGGCGCGTTCATTATTTATGACGGGGCAAACCTGGCGTGCCGGCACGACGTGGTGGTAGTGACGGTAAATCATCGTCTCAATGTGTTCGGTTTTTTGTATCTGGCCGAGCTCGGCGGAGAAAAATACGCCCAGTCGAGCAACGTAGGGATGCTGGACTTGGTGGCCTCGCTGGAGTGGGTGCGCGATAATATTGGCGAGTTCGGCGGCGATCCAAACAACGTGACGATCTTTGGTCAATCGGGCGGCGGCGGGAAAGTCAGCACGCTGATGGCGATGCCGCCGGCGAAAGGGCTGTTCCATCGCGCGATTTGCGAGAGCGCATCGGCCATCAAAGGTGTGCCCAAAGAAACAGCAACGAAGGAGGCGGCAGCGTACATGGCGAAGCTGGGGCTGAGGCCGCATCAAGTGGACGAGCTCCAGAAACTTCCGGCCGAGCGACTGGTGGAGGCAATCGGCGGCGGAGGCGCGATGGGCGGCCCGAGCCTGCGTCTGGCGCCCGTGGTGGATGGCCATTCCTTGCCGAGGAATCCGTTCGATCCCGATGCACCGAAAATTTCGGCGAACGTTCCGCTGCTGATCGGCTCGGTGGAAACGGAAGTCACATTCATGCGCGGCACGCCGCTCGAGCCAATGGACGATGCTGCGCTGCACGCAAATATCAAGCGGGTGCTGCGCGGCGCGCACGACGCGGCCATCGACCACTTGATCGAGGTATATCGAAAGGGTCGGCCGGGCATCGCTAATACCGATTTGTACCTGATCCTGGCGTCCGACGCGACGTTCCGCCGGGGTGTGATGACCGAAGCGGAACGCAAAGCGGACCAGGCTGCGGCGCCTTGCTACATGTACTATTTCACCTGGCGATCGCCGGTGCGCGACGGCAAGCTGCGAACGTTCCACACGTTGGAAATTCCGTTTGTCTTCGACAATGTGGATCTGGCGACCGCCATGACCGGAGCTGGTCAGGATCGCTATGCTTTGGAGGACAAGATCAGCGGTGCGTGGGTGGCGTTTGCCCGGACGGGAAACCCGAGCCATAGCCTGTTGCCAAAGTGGCCAGCGTTTAATACCAAAGAGCGCGCGACGATGATCCTTAATGACGAGTGCGGAGTGGTGGACGATCCGCACGGCGACGAGAGGCGCGCGCTGCTTGCCGTGGAGCAACACCAAGAATCGTGATGGGGCGAAAGTTTTGCGCAAATTGGGATGCGACGGGACGTTCCGGGTCGCGGCATCTCCGGGCGTTTGTTTTCTGTAACTTACGCGCGTTTCTACTCGAGTGACTGTTCCGGGTAACATCTGCACACGAGGCGCGAGAAGCTTGGGCCTGGAAAGGCAAAAGAGGCGGAGAAAGGCGGAATTGTCCCTTCGGCTGGAAGCAGCCGATTCGGCGACGAACGATTCATCAGCGGGCACGACCACAGATCGACGATAGCAAGTTGGTGGAGAAATTCTACTTGCCGGAAGTACAAGTCTAAGTACAGGCGACGACAACGTGTACTTCGACCAGTAATCCGCGCGGTTCGGGCAGGGAATGATTGCATCCGGCGCCGCCGTTGGCGGCACAAAAATGTTTTTCGGCACTCAAAAAAGGAGCTAGGAGCAGAGATGAGTAACCAAAACCTGGAAGGACTCTTAAAAGCTGCCGGGAACCCGGTCAAGATGTTGCGCAACTCTCAGATCGGACCGTACGCCTTTCCCGTGGTGCGGCAGGAATTTTCGAACTGGAGAGACGAACAGCGGGCATGGAAAGAAACCTGCGCATTGTTTGACCAGTCGCACCACATGAGCGATCTCTACGTGGAGGGGCCGGACGCATTGAAATTGCTTTCCAATCTGGGAGTGAACAGTTTCAAGAACTTCAAGGTCAACCAAGCGAAGCAATTTATCGCCTGCAATCATGATGGGTACGTGATCGGCGACGTGATTCTGTTTTATCTGGACGAAAATAAGTTCAACCTCGTGGGACGTCCGCCGGCATGCGATTGGGTGCAATACAATTTGGAGAAGGGTCAGTACAACGCGACGGCAGTGCGCGACGAGAGGTCGGCAGTCAACCAGGGCCACCGGAAATCTTACCGGTACCAAGTGCAGGGGCCGAATGCTCTGGCGGTGATGGAAAGAGTGACGGGCAAACCTGCTCCGAATAT
The DNA here is from genome assembly GCA_050747045.1 of Candidatus Acidiferrales bacterium. Classification (GTDB taxonomy): domain Bacteria; phylum Acidobacteriota; class Terriglobia; order Acidiferrales; family UBA7541; genus Palsa-295. Next base: position 10,856 of record JBOGNC010000076.1, read on the forward strand.
TCGATTTTTCAACATGGATGTATTCACGATTTCTGGCCGGAGCGTTCGCGCGTTGCGCCACGGAATGGTTGGGCAACCGGGGTGGGAGCTTTTCGGTCCCTGGGAAGATGGCGATGCAGTCCGCAACGCGATTCTTGAGGGCGGAGGGGAGTTGGGAATTCGCCAAGTAGGGGCGCGGGCTTACCCAACGACTTGTCTTGAGTCGGGGTGGATTCCTTCGCCGCTTCCGGCAATTTATACAGGCGAAGAAATGAAGGGATATCGCGAGTGGCTAAAGCCGGCGAGCTATGAAGCCAGCGCATCGCTCGGGGGCAGCTTCTACTCCGACAACATCGCGGACTATTATTTGACTCCGTACGAACTCGGCTACGGACCTTTCGTCAAATTCGACCACGATTTTATTGGGAAAGCGGCTCTTGAAAAGATGGACCAGGGGAAGCGGAAGAAAGTTACGCTGGTTTGGAATCGCGACGATATCAAGCGCGCGTGGGGTTCGCTATTCGACGAAGGTGATATTGCCAAGTACATCGATCTTCCTTTGGCGAACTATTCCACGCTCCCGTTCGATAAGGTTTTGAAGGACGGGAAAACGGTGGGCGTATCAACCTACACCGGGTACACCTACAACGAGCGCGCAATGCTGTCGCTAGGCGTTGTGGATTGCCAATACAGTGAGGTGGGAACGGAGGTTGCGGTTGTGTGGGGCGAAGAGAATCGCGGCTCGTTGAAGCCGACGGTCGAGCGCCATACGCAAGCTACGATCCGAGCGACGGTTGCATCGGTGCCTTACGCCGAGGTAGCGCGCGTGGCGTATCGACCGCACTAAGCGCACGTGTAGGATTGTTGTTCATTGGCGCACTAGGGAGAAAAAGTCGATGGGATACATATTTCATCAAGATGATCTGCCGAAGCTGGTCTCGGCAGTTCCGGGACGCGAGCGGACATTTTTCGTGAACAAGGAACTGACCAAGATCGACGACATGCTCGCGGGAGTGATGCACTACGACAAGGGCGCTTCCTCGCCCTATCACTTCCACAAGAACTGCGAGCATTTTTATTTCATCATGGAAGGACAAGGCACAGTGGAGTCCGAGGACGGGGTCCGCGAGGTTGGCCCCGGCGACATGGTGTTCATCCCCGCCGAGGAAAAGCACCGCCTACGGGCTACGAAGACGCCACTGTTCTACTTCGAATTTCAGTCGCCGAACCGGTTCGTCACTACAATATTGGACGGAACCCCTGAGGACCTTCGCTGGAACCGCGTGGAAGGCGGAGTGTGGGTTCAGACTTAATACTTCGGGTTGGCCAAGGAGAACTTATGCTGACTTTTATCGATACGAACACGCTGCCTAAGAAGCAAGCGGCCGAGGGTGAATTCACGGAAGTCCTGAATGGTGAGCTGTGCGGCGCGAAAAATGTTCTGGGTGCCCTGCGCTGGCTGAAATCGGGCGAGAAATTCACCGCCGAAACGACCAACAGATATCAGCTTCTCTATGTGATGGAGGGAAAAGGAACCATTCGCCTGGACAAGAAGGATTACGAGGTGTCGAAGGGCGCCGGCGTGTATCTGGCTCCTTCGGAATCCGCGACGATCCGGGCCGCCGAGAACGGCGCGGTGAAGCTCTTTCATTTGGTGGTTCCGAAGATTCCGGCGTGACGGAAGGCGGAAATTGGCGCTGAGCCTAGTTCGGAGATAAGCACTCTTCGGGCGAACTGGGCGGCGAAGGGCAGATCATTTGAACAACCACCGGGGGTAAATCGATGGTGCTTCGAGTTGCCAGACTGGCTCCAATTATGTTCGCGGGTGTGCTCGCGACACTGTCAGTGTGCGCGCCAGCGCATGCGCGGTCGTGCGAAGAGCTCTCGTCACTGAAACTGACAAATGCCACGATCACATTGGCGACAACCGTGGCTCCCGGTCAATTTTCGGTGCCGAGAGGACTCGGCGCAAACATGCAGGGACCTTTCGGTCGCGGGTCCGGAGCGGCGAAATTGCCCGCCTTCTGTCGCGTTCAAATCACCGCGGCGCCAGCGATTAAGATGGAAGTGTGGATGCCCGCGTCCGGCTGGAATCGCAAATTCGAAGCGGTCGGCAACGGGGGGAAAGCCGGTTCGATCAGCTACCCGGCGATGGCAACGGCGCTGAAAGATGGCTATGCAACGGCGGGCACCGATACCGGGCATGAGGGCAGCGGAAATGATACAAAGTGGGCGTTCCATCATCCGGAGCTGATCAGAGATTTCGCTTACCTTGCCGTACACGACATGGCGGTGACGGCAAAGCGGGTGATCGCGGCGTACTACGGCGCCAGCCCGTCTTTTTCTTTCTTTAACGGCTGTTCCACTGGCGGCCGCCAAGGGCTGATGGAAGCGCAGCGCTATCCGGACGATTACAGCGGGATTTTATCCGGCGATCCGGTGATCGACTACACGCACCTCCAGGCGGCTCATTTCGCAATTGCGCTGCGGACGAGGAAAGTTCCGGGTAGCTATTTTCCACCAAGCGTACTGCCGGACATCCAGAGAGCATCCCTTGCAGCTTGCGACGCGATCGATGGAGTTCGAGACGGATTAATCGAGGACCCGCTGAAGTGCGACTTCAGGAAAAATCCTTCGGTGCTTTTGTGTAACGGCAAACGTTCGTCCACGTGCCTTACCGCAGTGCAATTGCAGACGTTGAAAGACATTTACGCCGGGTACCGCGATCCGCGAGGCCAAGTTGTGTATCCGGGGTTTATGCCGGGACACGAGGCGGGCTGGGGCTTTTTTATCCTGGCGGGAGCCGACCCTTCGGAGCCGTTCACGGATCAGTCCGCAGTCGGCGCGGTGGGGTTTTTCAAGTATTTCGTGTTCGACGATCCCAACTGGAGTTTTCTAAACTGGAACTACGACAAGGATATGACTTACACCGACACGAAGCTTGCGGCCGAGATAAACGCCACGAATCCCGATCTGAAGGCGTTTCGAGCTCACGGAGGAAGGTTGCTGCTCTACCACGGATGGACCGATCCCGGGGCGTCTCCGCTGGAAACAATCGACTACTATGACGGCATGGTGGCAAAGCTCAGCGGGACGAAGGCAGAAGCTCCGGGTGAAGAAACAGGAGGGTTTATCCAGAGTATCAAGAGCACGGAGGATTTCGCACGCCTGTTTATGGTGCCGGGAATGGATCATTGCGGGGGCGGACCGGGACCGAACGTATTTGACGCGTTTGGCTCGTTGGTGACTTGGGTTGAGAATGGCCACGCTCCGAGCAAGATCATTGGCAAGCACGTGACCAACGGAACCGCGACTCTTACTCGCCCGCTGTGCCCGTATCCGATGACGGCGCATTACACGGGGCATGGCAGCACTGATGAGGCCGCGAATTTCGCATGCAGCTTACCCAGCAACTAGTCTTCAGTCCCGACAAGTGAACCTCGGTGGCAAGCATTGCAGGAGCCGAGGCGTGAAAAATCGCTACTTTTTGGGCTCGAACACGTAAATACCTTTCGAGGCTACGGGAACAAATACGTGCTGGTTGCGCGAGTTGGCCGCAACCGAGTGGCTTGGGAGTGGGATGCTGCCAATAAACGCATCGCTGGCGGCGTTGACCACGGACACGTCCGCCTCGCGTGAAAAATAGTAATTGTTGGAGCCCGGATCGTACCAGACTTCGTCGGCGTCAGCGCCCTTGGCGACGATCTTAAGAATTTTCCCGCTAACTGGATCCAAGGAAACGCCGCCGACGCTTCCACAGACCGACATCAGGACTCCGTGAGGCCCCACCGTCAGACCGCTGAGAGTGAGTCCGAGGAGACCGCCCATGCATTCAACCGGGAAACTTTTCACTGGCCGTGGTAGCCGGTGCTGGTCTAACACGTCGATGCGATTCCTTGCGCCGGGGACATTTTGGTAGAAGAGACCAGTGCGGCGGTCCCAGGCAGGCTGCTCCATGCCGCTCTGTCCCTTAGGATAGACGTAGCGGCCCAGAATTCGGCCGTTCGTGGCAGCGACGAACGTGATATAGGGCGGGAAATCACCATCATTTTCCGCAAGTAGAATTTGATCGATTGGATCGTACGCAAATTCGTCGATGCGCCCTTTGCCGCCGGTGGGAATCGAGCGAATGATCCAGGTGCCCGGCTTGGTGGCGTCGGCTTCGATGATGTTTGCATCACCGTCTCCAGCCCAGACGTGGCCGAGATCGTCCGTCACGACGCCATTGGGTCCGGCGCAAAGGCGCATTTCGCGCGGCTGTTCCAGGCACGGACGGCTGCCTGTTTAATGTCCGCGGCCGATGAACCCGAGAAATGTGTCGGTGGCGGAGTCGACCAGATCAATGGCATTGTTGGTTCGATCGGCGAGGTAAAACTTCTGCGTGGAGTTGTCGTTCCAACTCACGTCGAAATAGCGGAGGTTGGTCGGCGAATTCTTCACCAGAACCGGTTGCGCGAAGCCAACCTTACTATCGGTACCGAGGCGGATTTCGCGCGTTCGCGCACCGGAGTTTGAGCCGAAAAAATCGCCGACGCTACAGTTATGATGGCCAGCAATGCCGAAGCAACGGCAGCCGCTCGAACGCTAGTTCGTGATGTGATCGTTTTCGATTTCGCGTGGTGCATCAAGCTGGTCATCTCTTCCCGGAGTGATGTGAATCAGCCCGTGAATAGCTGGTATTACCCGAATCGCGGGTTCCCGTCAACGCCGTTCCACGCCCCCAAAGTTCCGGATGATCGTTTTCGACCGCCGCCAACTTGACAAATCGCATATACTCCGGTGCGTTGGGGTGCCCATGCGAGAACAATCCGCCTACGCCTACGCTTGAAGTGAGTATCGGTGGACGAAAGGAGCGCAAAATATGATGAGAAAAACCGCCGCGATCGGAGAGATTGCAATCTTGGC
>JBOGNC010000077.1:0-15695 GCA_050747045.1 Candidatus Acidiferrales bacterium
CGCGAACCATGTGAAGGCATGGAAGCCCGCCATTGCGGTCCAACTGCGGCGCTTGCGAAGAATTTGAGAGCTTTACCGATTCGAACAACTAGAGAATGCTGGCTTGGCGCGCGAATAGATCGCGGCTGAATTCCATGCGGCGATCGAGGGCAACCGCGGCGAAATGAGAGCAGCCCAGGCGTTCACGACCGGCCCAATCCGAAACGCTGGGAACGAGTGCTCGAGACGTGAACTCCACGATGCGCAGGAGCGCGTAATAGGCCTTTACAGCGCGGATCTCCATACGGTCGGCATTATGCTCCGGGCAGAGGTGCAGGAGCTGCAAGAAGCGAGCAAAGTCGTCCACGGCCAGTTCGCGGTTGCCCATGCCGGCCACTTCCCGGACGCGGGGCGTGAGTTCCATCTTTCCAAAAGCGGCCACCACGGAGTGGCAGTAGGAGACCAGGAACTGCACGAAAGCTCCAACCGATGCGACGCAAATGAGGGCGGCGATCATTATGATGTCACCAGCGTATGCCCTGGCATAAGTCGCGCGTCATCCGGGACTCGCGCGAAGGTATACGTCCAGGCTACAACCAGCCAAAGGCCACTCAGGGGCGGTAGCCATTGCAACACGCTAAATTCCAGACTCGGGAATAGGTTTCTCAGAGCATAGCTGGCCGCTACGGCGCTGAAGTATACGCCCAGCGCCAGAACCACCTGAACCAGCCGTACGCGACTCTCGCGTAGCTTAATCACGGCACCCCACAGGACGTACATAAGCACGACGCCGACGAAATTCAGATCCTGCTCCAGTTCGACGACGAACTGCGTGGTCAGCTGTTGTCCCGAGGAACGAACGGAAACAAAAGCGAACATCGCCGTGGCAGCTAGCAAAATTACTGCTGCGCCGCGAATGTACCGGCTGAAATCCGTGTCCTCGAAAACCCGGCCGAAAAGCTCGGCGATCACGGTGTACATCAGAACTGAAAGGATGATGTCGGAGGAATAATACGAGTAGAAGTATTCGCGGGAATGAACGCCAAAGTTACGACTGCAAAGGTACAGGCCGCAGTTCGCCACGCCGCAGAACAGAATGTAGAGGTTCAGCGGCAGGTAACTTCGAAACCCGCGTCGTCCAAACGCGCACACCACAAAGACCCCGTCCAGAAGCAGGGCGGCGATCCAAATCCCGTAACCAATCAGGCCTGGCATCTAACCTTCCTCTGCGAGGCCCGGAAACCGCCGACCGCCGTGGGGCGATCGCCAGTTGTAGCTCAGTGAGAGCTACTTACCACGGCACGGGAGCAGAGACGCATCGTGATGCGTATTTAGGGATTGGTTGAGACGCACGGGTTGTCATGGCCTTCAGACCCACCGCAACCGTCAAAACCATCAAGTCCAACACTACGACCGCTATCCACTTGTTCATAACGTACCCTCTCGAGGGAATATATTACCCCGTCAAAACAGTACGCGCGGTCTGGTGCCGTGCCAAGGACAAAATACAGCGCATGTGCCTAAAAGGTACATGCCTGCCCTTTTGTCCGTGGGCTCCCTACTCCTGAGAGCCTCGCCGAATTGTCGAGGGCTAATTTAGCCGCGGGAGCCGACACGGTCAATGTAACGAAAGTACCAGTCTGCAAAACGCTCTGGCTTTCGGAAATTGCGCGGAGCGCATGTAGAGCGCGTGGTCGCTTCGACCGCTGTCTGGGCCTGACGCGCTTTATTCTTTCGTTTCAGCATCCGAGGCATTTTCGCCGTCGCGAAACGCCAGCGCCAGCAGTGTCTTTTGTTCCATTTCGTGCGCTCGGTGGGATCCAGTCGCCGGGCTCGAGCTTTCCGAGCGATTCACGGAAAGCACGGCGCGGCCGCGAGCGAGTCGCTCAACCTCCGGCAGCACGAAGTTGCGGGCGCCCATGTTACCCGGTTCTTCCTGCACCCACACAATTTCGCGCGCCTCCGCGTGACGGTCCAATTCAGCGGACAGCTCGGCGTCCGGGAAAGGATACATCTGCTCCAGCATCACAATTGCGGGAGACGCTTCGCCTCGGCGCTTGCGTTCAGCCTTCAGCTCGTGCCCGATTTTTCCCGAGCAGATCAGTACGCGGTCCGCCGAGCCGTCACCATCGTCTGGAATCACAGTCTGAAACCGTCCACCGGAAAGCGCCGCGATCGGAGAGGACGCAGCCGGGTGCCGTAGCATGCTCTTGGGAGTGAAAACGATCAGCGGCTTGCGCCACATACGCAGGGCCTGCCGTCTAAGCAAATGAAAATACTGCGCGGCGTTGGACGGTTGGCAGATTTGCATGTTATCGCGCGCGGCCAATTCCAAAAAGCGTTCGATGCGCGCGCTGGAATGTTCCGGTCCCTGGCCCTCGTAGCCATGTGGCAGAAGCATTACGAGACCAGAGAGAAGGTTCCACTTGTCCTCGCTCGCCGCGATGAACTGGTCGATCACAACCTGCGCGCCATTGGCGAAGTCGCCAAACTGCGCCTCCCAAAGCACCAGTGCTTCCGGGTAATCGCGGCTGAATCCGTATTCGAAGCCGAGTACACCTGCCTCGGAGAGCGGCGAATTGTAAATCTCGCACCACGCCTGGTCCGGTGAAAGATGCTGCAGCGCGACGTATTCCTCTTCGGTTTCCACATCGATCAGCGCGGAATGTCGTTGGTTGAAAGTGCCGCGACGGCTGTCTTGCCCGGAAAGCCGCACTGGAACGCCCTGCTGTAATAGCGAACCGAACGCCAGCGCTTCGGCCATGCCGTAATCGAGAGCACGCTTGCCTGCAGCCATTTCCGCGCGCTGGTCAAGCAGCTTTTTCACTTTGGCATGAATGTGGAATCCTTGCGGATAGCTCGCAATAGCTTGACCGATCGAGGCAAGCGTCGTTGCTGGTACGGCGGTGCCGACTTCGAGCGAAGGATCGTAGCAGCCACCTCGATAGTCGTTCCAATATCGCGGCAAGCGGCGCATCGGCGGCCGTTTTTCTATTTCGCGTGCTTCCTTCTGCGCCGCATCTAACTCCTGCTGCACCTGCTTCACGATAGGCTGGGCGTCAGCGCCGATTTTTTCGGCATAGATTTTCCAGAGCGGCGGATGCGCTTCGATTTTGCGATAGCGCAGCGGCTGCGTGATGGTGGGATCGTCCACCTCGCTATGCCCGTGGCGGCGATAGCCAATTAAATCGACGATCACGGGCGTCCCGAAAGCGTAGCGATAATCGAGGGCCATGCGTCCGACGCGCACAACTGCTTCCGGATCCTCGGCATTGACATGGAAAATCGGAACTGGAAGACGCTTCGCCAAATCCGAAGAAAAGCGCGACGATACGCCTTCGCGCGGCGCGGTCGTAAATCCGATCAAATTGTTGACGATGATGTTGATGCCGCCGCCCACCGTATATCCCGGCAGGTCGGCCATATTCAGCGTCTCGGCGCAAATTCCCTGGCCCGCGAACGCGGCGTCGCCATGCATGGTAATCGCCAGCACCTGGGCGCGTCCATTTGCGCCGCGGCGCATTTGCTTGGCGCGCGTCCGTCCCATCACTACCGGATCGACGGCTTCCAAGTGGCTGGGATTTGAGACTAAATGAATTCCCACTTCGCGTCCGTCCGGTGCATGAAAGATTCCCGTGGCGCCTATGTGGTACTTCACGTCACCGCTGCCCAGCACGCTACGCGGATCAACATCTTCAAACCGCGCAAACACTTCCGCGGCCGAACGGCCAACGATGTGCACCATCACATTCAGCCGGCCGCGATGGCTCATGGCCAGCATGCCCTTTTCAGCGCCTTGCTCAGACGCCGCAGTCAGAAGGGAATCGAGCAGCGGCAAGAGCGCCGCTTCGCCCTCAAGCGAATAGCGCTTCGTACCCAGATAGCGGGTTTGGAGGATCTGTTCGAATACTTCCGCCCGGACCAACAAATCGAGGATCCGCGCGCGGTCGGGCCGCGGCGCATCAACATTCAATTCCATCTGCTCCTGAACCCATTGGCGCCGCTCGCGGTCTGGCAGGTGCATGAACTCGACGCCAATCGTGCCGCAATACGCCCGGCGGGCAGCTTCAGCCTCGGGCTCAGAAACATCCAACTCCGGCAAGGGAACGGGCGGCAAGTCACCGAGCGGATCGAGATTGGCCTGCAAGTAGCCCCAGCGACGAAACGAGTCCCATATGCGCTCGTGAGTTTCTCGCGACGATGCAGATTCGGCAACAGCCTGTTCCCGGGTCATGTTCTTTCAAATCCTTAGTTGGTGATTTTGCCCTACTTATAGGATGCCACTTCCAGGCAGGGAGATGAAACGCGAATCAGCTCGCTGGCCAGCAGCCAAGCAACTGTCGAACCATCACGAGTTGGCCGAGGTGATAGGCATTGTGATCGCCGATCAATAGAGCTTGGCGGGAGATCGTTTGCCCGGTGCCGTGCGGAATTTTCGCGAAAAGACCGGTTTTAGGATTAGAGACGAGTTTGCCCATTTCCTCCAAATCGCGCTGCAACGCTTTCACGCTCTTGTCCCATGCCGCAGGGCTCGGGGGCGCGGGATTTTCCGGCCAGTAGCCGGAAGGCCAGTCCGGCGAGACGTATTTCGCGTCGCGCGAAAATTCCAGAATGTCGTGCGTAGCAATGCGCATGTGTTCGAGCAATTCCCAGCCGGAATGAGGCGCCCCCGGAGGGCGCGTCCCGCGGAGATTTTCCGGAAAATCCTTCAGCGCCGCTTTCATATCGGCGTGCGCCTCATGCCAGTCCATAAATTTTTCCAAGTAATTGCGCAGTTCCTTTTCCTGATCCATCGCGAACCTCCACTGGACAAAACATCTTAGGCTGGGCCACCACTCGGGTCAATCGCACGGAGTTATCGATACGGCGGGATGTAGATTGCCGCGCGACACGCCATTTCGCCGTGCGGCTGGGATACTGCCGGTTGACCTAGAAGGCTCCCGATTTCAGCGATGGGAAATCGACTGATGCAGGTGGGCTGAGCGATATGTCGGCCTCACATTCCAGCTCTAAAGTAAGCCCGCGCTCGCGGATGCTGCGCCGGGTGCAAAGCGATAAGCGCTTGGCGCCGTATCGCGGTAAGTGATTCAGTGAAATGAGTGCGCTGTAGCCGATTACATTCCGTGGCCGCAGGTTCCGGCGATGCGATAGAAGTCAATCATCATGCGCCCTGCGGCAGCCCTGCTCCGATTCGGATTTCGTATTGAACCGTTCATGAGTTGTTGAAATTCTGCACTCACACGCCCCAGTTCGTCTTGGTCGGCAGCGAGCGCAGCATCGGCGTATCGTACCGCGGAGATTTGACCGTGACCCGCATTGCACAGGATACGGTTTAGTTCGACACCTCGGTCAACGAGGCGCTCGTAATCGCTACCCATATCCACTTCCAGAATGGCGCATATCTGTTTTGCTCCCGTCGGATCCGGAAAATTTGTTGTGCTCTCAAACTCCGGGTGAAGGCGATATTCGAATTGGCCGCTTTGACATTCATCGCGCAATTGCGATGTGGACTCGAACAGGTACCAATTCTTTTGTTCATCGCCATAATTTTTCGGGGCACCCGGTAGCGGGCGCCCCGTAACCCTTACAGATGCCGCGCCGGTACGCTGCCACGAGGCTGAGCCTGAAGCGAGGGGATTTGCGTCGGGCGAGTGAACGATAGATGCAACGAGCGTTTTAGGAATTTCGTAGACCCCATCGCCAATCATGTATTCGATTTTGTCGCCATCGTCGGTGATGGTATCGGCGTGAATCGTCTGGCCGTTCTTTAGGTGCACGATGTCCTGTGAGGATGTGCCGGACTCGGGAATGGTGAGCGGTTGCGACCGGCCTTGTACGTCGCGTGTTGACCGTTCTGCCGCTAGTTCGAATTCAACCGTTATTGTGGTCTTCACTTCGACAGGCTCTCCGTCGCGTACGACCGGCTCGTAGCGCCACTTGGACACGCTTACCAGCGCAGCCCTGATCAGGAGAGGATTTCCTGAGATGGCCTGCAGCTGCAGGATGGACCCATCTTTCCCGATGATGGCGTGCATCACTACCGGGCCTTGTGCGTGAACACCTCGTGCAATGGCTGGATACTCCGGCGCAACTCGGTGAATGAGCCGGGCTGACATTTGCAATTCGCTCACTTCGACCGCACCAGGCGCGAAATCACGGGATTGGCGTTGCGCCGCGCACGCAAAAGCCTGCGATATTGTAATGACAAGAAGACAGGTGATGCTGAATTGAATGGCGAGGCGTCTCATGGCTGCTCCCGGGGCTAATCACAAGCATATCAAGGAGGCTTTGCTGTGGGCTGAATCCGATTCCCCCGTAGTGCCGTGACGACTACCGTCGGTTTAGTCGTGTCGAGGGAGACGCACGCGTGTCGATTTGCACATTGCCGCGCGCGCGAGCGCGCTGTGAGCCACGTCGATTGGATACCACGGCGAGATCAACAACAGCGCTATAACCTTGGCTTGCTGAGGCTCGCACCGGCTGGCGCACAGAGTCTCGATGATGCGCGAGTGGAATCACAACTGCATGGCGATTAGCATGATGACGACGAGTGCGGATGATCGAGCGGAATCCCAGAAATGGTTTACGCATTTCTCGCTGCGGAGCATGACGGCGCTGTACGTCTCGCCCATGTGGTCGGCGCAGCTCACCAAGAAGGAAAAGTCCGCTATCTCGAAGTCGATCCAGCAGTTCCAGCTGGGCGAGGGATCGAAGGGGCGGCGGCTGTTGGATCGCGGGAAGCAATATTCGCAGGAGGCGGATGACCCGTTCTTTGCTGCGGCACTGGCGCTGTTCATCAAGGAAGAGCAGCAGCACAGCCGGTATCTTGCGGCGTTCATGCAGTCGCAAGGCATCCCGCGCGTAGCGAGGCATTGGGTGGACACTGCCTTCCGGCGACTGCGCGGGCTGGCCGGGCTGGAGCTTTCGTTGACCGTGCTGGTAACGGCGGAAATCATTGCCATGCCGTACTACCGCGCGCTGCGCGATGCCACCGGCTCGGCCACGCTAAAAATGATTTGCAGGCGAATCCTGGAAGACGAAGCGGCTCATCTCCGTTATCAATCGTCGATGTTGCGTCGCGTTAGTTCGCGCCGCAGCCCGGGCATGCAGCGCGCCGGAGCGAAATTACACGGCCAGTTTATGCGGGGCACGATCGCGCTGGTGTGGATCGAACATCGCCGCGTGTTCGAAGCTGCGGGATATGACTTTCAGCGCTTCAAGGAGGAGACGCTCCTCGAGTTCTCCAACTGGCAGAATCTGCGACGACAGCTCGTCAGGGTGCATGCCTATAGCATTACGAAAGGAGTTCGTTCACAAGCGGCGTGGAAGGTAAGCACGGACCATCTCCACGACGCATCACTCAGTGACTAGCCGACTGAGAAGAGCCAGGATCGCTGGCAGCCGACGTGACCGAAGGCGCCACGGCAGGTGACGCGGATGGCCGGTCGGCGGGTGGCTTTGCCGGAGCGCGCGTGCCGATGGTGATTTTCATCGCAGTGTACTTCGGCAAGACCACGTTGCGGCCGACCGCGAAGAAATGCGTGTAGATCGACCGGCTAGCGCCAAAGGCTCCCATGGCCATTCCGAGAGGCTGCGAGCGCGTGGCCACGCCTATGACGAATCCGACGAGCCGGAAGCCTCCTGCACCGCCTTCGCCCTGATTGAGCAAATCGTCGCCTTGCGACGCGGCCGCGAGCGTGACCGCAATCGCGGTATCCAGATAACGAGACTTCGGAGAAGTGGCTTGCGCGCCACCTTCCGCATCCAGTTTCAGTCCCTGAGTTTTGCCCGTTTGCACGCCCGCCAGACTCGCCTCCACTTTTTGCTCGATGCCATCGGGCAAAGTGAGCTGGCGAAACACGGGACGCAACTGGCCGTTGCGGGACATCCGCCGCGCTGGCCGAACTTGCAACACCGAACCCCTCAGCAAACTTCCCTCGGGCACGGCCAACCGTCTCCCGTCAAAAAGCGGCTTGATGACGATTGCGGCGACCGGATCACCCCAGCGTGCCGTGGCGGAATTCAGAGGTGTCAGCAGCCGCGCTTCCACCACGCTGCCTTGCGCAAGCTTCGGATGTGCGATCGATTCGGCGAGCCCGGGCGTAAGCGACTCTCTACCGAAATTGAGCGGGCGCTCAAGCTCGGCGAAGTAGACCGCGCCGGCGTTGATGTAGTGTGGGTGAATCGGCAGTTCGGCCAGTGCGTAGCGTTTCAGCCGGTGGATTTTTCCGGGCGCCCTCACCTGTTGGATTCCCGAGTCCCATTGCTGGTGCGCTTGATGCTCGGCGTCTTGTTTTGTCTTGGCAACATCGCCGGATAACCCGCTCTTCCGATCGCCCGTGGCGGAAACGAACTGGATTACCTGGCCGGAACCAGGCGTCACCTTCGTGCGAATTGGAATGCCCAGGCCATCGGGAAGCACCAACTCGCTGAATTCCACATCCACTTTGTGGGCGGGGGTGAAATCGGCATTGAGCGCCGCTTCGGCTCGATGTCCGTCGGAAATTTCCCGAATCGCGGTAATTTTGCCGATCACTTTGCTGTTCGCCGGGATCACCAACTTATCGAACGAGTAGATCGCCTCGGCGACGCGGCCCTGAATCGACTGTCCGACCTTCCGTACTCGGATATCTTTTTCGAGCACCACCTGAATCGGCGTGCCCCGCGGAACCGTCAATGCAATCGTTTGCGTTGGCGCGGGCTGGCTTGGTTTCGAGTCCGTGGCCGAATTTGTATTGGCGGCGAGGCGATGCGTCAACGTGGTTGATGAAGAAGTTGCGGGCGCTTGCCGCTCATCCGTGGCCGACGCGGCCGCATTTTTCAGCGCCTGCGTGCCTTCGCAGATCACTGCAGGCACCCTCGATGCTTGCTGCGCGCGCAACCCGCCCCCAAAAAAACAGCAAAGAATCGCGACGCAAGCCGCTTGCGGACAAATACGACAACTCAAAAGATGCACCTTCAGTTAGCGCTAAGGCTTCAGCAAAATAGCTGCGCGCCGAAAAAGCGCGCCGCTACAAACCGACTTCCCACAAAGAACCGGCGCCGCGGGAGTCGCTGCGCGAGCGCAATATTACGGTTTCAAAAGACCAAAAACTACTACGGCGTTCGGCGCGCCAACGTAGACCTTCCCGCCGGCAATGAGCGGAGTGATGAATTTGTCGGACCTATCGGTTTGGTACGTGTCGCGCGAGTCCGCTGCCATATTGGAGTTGTAAAGCTCTTTAGAGAGATTGGTGGCATCGAAAGCATAAAGCGCGCCCGTCGATTTGCCGGTGAAGCGAAACCCTGCCGCTGGGCCAGCCACAACGGCCCATACGATCCCATTCGTTGTGCCGTCCGAAGAGATGCTGGGCGTCACGCTAGGATAGCCAAAAGGAGGCGCGGTTTGAGACGAAGGAGTCGATGCGAGCTTGGCGTTGGAAATCGGGAAAGCCTTCATGGAATGGCCGACCGAATCGTAATAAACCGCATTGTCAAAATACGCCGGGCTGGACCACGCGCCTCCGGGCAAAACGCCCGTGAGCCTCTGATAAATTCCGGCGTCGTTCGGCTTGTATTTGCCCATATCGTTGCGGTTCACGATATAGATATTCGTATCCTTGCCTGCACCGACGGCTAACTGAAGCGCCTTTCCGCTGCTGTCCCGGAGATCGGGCAAAAGCATCTCGCCACCCGACCCGAGATCGGTATCCCTGCCAGATTCAGATTCAGCGGTTCCCGTGCCGTTGTTCATCGCGAAGTAATCAGCGACTGCTAGCTTATGTCCTGTGGTGGAAAGCTTCACAAAAGAGTTTCCGTAGTCACTTTCAGCCGGGAATCCTTTGCTGTTTAGAGTCGCGTCGAAGCTGCCGTTGCCCACGAGGAGGTAGATATTGCCGGATCGATCCGCGGCCGGACCATCGCCAGCCATCCAAATGCCGCCTTCTTTGCCGCGCTGCGTCGTGCCATTGGGGATGAGATCGAGAACCGTAAGCTGATTAAGATTGGACTCGCTATAGCCCATCACCCAACTGGAATATGGAGCGAAATCGCAATGCGATGTCCACGAGGTGTAAATCACGCTCTTGGACAAGAGCAACGCGGCGCGTTCTTCGTAAGAGCCGGGATTGAAAGTTTGCACGCCGCCGGAACTGCCGGTGCCCATACCCGGATAGGTGGCATGGATTTCCTGGGGGGCCATGCGTTTGGCTCCCGTGGTCAGATCGAGCGCGTGCATGCGCTGATGATAATTCCCGCTGGTGTCCTTGGACATGGCCACGACGAAGATGGTGCCATGCGGACCAGCTTTGAGGTCGATGACCGGCGTGGAGGTGACGCCGATCACAGGTGCCACCTGCGGGCACCGGTGTTCGTCGCTGGGTGTCTCGCCTGGGAACTTGGCCAGCATCGACGCGGACCAGAGCTGCGTGTAATTGTCAGCATCGAAGGCGTAGACCATGTCGCGCTCGGTAGCGACGAATATGACATTACGAGCCTTGCCCTTGATAGTGAGATCGCTCACGTAAAGCGGTTCGGCATCAACGAGGCCGCTCACGCTAAGCGTGCCGATCTTGCCGAATTGCTTGGGGTTCACGTTAGACGGGTTGAGGATGGTCTCGTTGGGATTAAGCCCGGTGCGGAAATTGTTGTTGTGATACGTGAGCACCGAAACGCGGGCGGAAGGCGAAGGATCCGGTGCGTTTGTTGCCGGCGAGGGGTCGGTGCCGGCGTAACAGGAAGGGAGGACTATGAGCGTCGAGAGCAGCAGAACGCACAAGAAAAACTTCCGTGAAGGCTTTTGCAGATGATTTTGTGGAGTCATGAGTCCTCGCAAATTCGGTAACCAAAAGAGCGCGCCATCGGCTTCTTACGCAAATCGCGCGCGAGTAGTGCCATTAGGGCGGGGAGTTGAATCGAGCGCCCCGGCAGGCGACAAACAACTGGATCAATCGCTGAATCGGAGGAGCATGTTAAGCGCGATGAAGTTGCGAAGCTGCAGGCGCTACTTCAAAAACAAAGGCAACCGCATCACCTTCAAATCACGCACTCCTCAAACTTGGGCACGACTCGTCCATGATGGTACCGCGAACGAGAGAGCGCAAGAAGTTTTGCCGCGCGCGCCGAATGTTGCTTTTCGCTCTCCCGCCAATACGCTTCGGCCCGCTCGCGCGGAAACTACGCATACGCTTGTCGGCAGATCTCGTGTTCGCGGCAGCTTGGCCGACAATTCGTTTTGTCGATCAGGATGTAATTGTGGCACGCGGCGCAGATCACGCCATAAATCGTTTCGCTAAATTGATCGTGACCCGGTCCCGCCTGGGCACCGTGTTCCTCGCGAGCCTCTGTTCGGCTTTTGGGCATACCAAGATTATACGTAAACTTGCGTTCGGCGAAACGCTTCTTCGCTCAGGCCCGCGAGCGGAGCGCCGGACCGCATGCCGCGCGGCGCGACATACGGAATTGCGGTACCGGTAAGATCGAGGTACGGGCGGTCCATGTAAAACGAAACCACGGGCCCGCGTACTGGGACCGCAGAGTGACCGCTGGCGGTGAGCGCGGCGTGAAATGCGCGCGGAAACATAGTGAGAGCTGCGCCTGCACAGACGAAACTTTTCACGAAGGCGCGCCGGGTCGGCGCGGATGCCGCAGCGGCGGATGGTGTGTGGTTCATGCGCGGGGACTCATGCGAACGGAAGTTGATCGGCATTGAACCACCGGCCATGAACCTGCGCCGTGGAACGGAACGGAAGAATGATCCTGGCGATGTCGCCAGCCTCGAGATTTTGCGCGTCGGCGATGATCAATTCGGAGCGCATCTCCGCGAAATTCGAGGCCATGCCCATAATGTAGCCGTCGCCTTCCGCTGTGCTTTTCGGACGCGGCACGAAGCAGACTTCCTGCAAGCTGTGCGTTGAGCCGGCAAAATAGGAATTCATTTTCCCGGTGGCGAGATCGAAGCGGCCATAGCAATTGTTCACGCGTCCCTGCAATTTCCGGCGCGCCATTGGTCAAACGGGCGCTCGCCATCCGCAAAGGCGGTGTACGCGTAGCGATACGGATATGTGAGATAACGATCGTCCACGCGGCCCAGATCGCTCACGTTCATTTCGAATAGTTTATCTTCCGTGTAGCCGTCGTCCTTGGAGTTCAGATCGAACGTATTGCGGCGAATGTAGGCGCGCGCCTTTTGCGCGTCCCACGCCGAACCATCCACAGCCGGGAAAAACGGAAACGGATTCGAGTCGAAAATCGGCGCTTCGAGAATCACTTTGTTGCCTTCCGTACGGGCATTGAGGGTGTGGACCGTGGCGCGCTCAGGCCCTTTGAACCATCGCATGTCCTTCGCTTCGCCATCGCGCGGGATGATGCCAACGTACGCGGGTTTGCTGCTATCCCAGCCCCAGTGAACTTTTCCTTCTTTCAAACGCTCCATGCTGGTGACGAATCCGAAGACGGGAATTATCACGTGCTTCTGCGTCAGGCCGATGTCGTGAACCATGCTGATGTACGGCACTTTGAAGCGGATTTCGCGCGTCACATTGCCGTTCTTGTCGATCGTGTAGAGGAAGACGTCGTTCGTTTCGAGTCCAGCGGCTTCGTAGCCGTAGCAGATCATCTCACCGGTTTCGGGATCAACTTTCGGGTGCGCGGTAAATGTGAGGCTGCGATATTTCCCGTGAAAATCGTATGGGCCGATGGTTTCGAGCGTGTTGCAGTTGATTTCGTAGGGAAGGCTGTCTTCTTTGAGCGCGAAAAGTTTCCCGGCAAACGCCAGCGGCGTGGTGTTCTGAACGGTCCTGTCGAGGCCCTTCACGCTAGGATCGTCGGTGAAGGGGTTGCGGTATTTTCCGAAGAGCTGCTCATGCGCGGAAAGATCGGCTTTGTAACGCGGCGTTTTCACCCAGCGGCCTTTGTAATCGACGATCCCGTTCTTGAAGCGGAACATGTTGATGTAGCCGTCCACGCTGAACGGAGAATCGTCGGAAAATTTGGGCGGATAGAGCCAATCGCCGCCAAGGCGCACGAACGCGCCGTTTAAGTCCGTGGGAATTTTGCCGGTCACTTCGCAGTCGTAGACGTCCGCCTCAAAACGCGTGGGCGCGAAAAAACCCTTCATCGTGGGCTGATTGGAGAAGTCAACCATCGGCGCGTTCCTTTCCCGCCCGCCGCACTGAAATCACTCATCATCGCGTATCCAGGGCGAAGGCATATTGTAAGGCACGGTGATGAAAATCGCTTCGGCGTGGCGGATTTTGCCATCAATGATTTTGAAAGCTTCCAGCAAGCAAAACGAGTGCGGCGATTTTATCGGTGAGTCATGCACTACGCCGTCCGTGGTGGTGTATTTCCGCAGCCGTCCGGAGTGATCGATAAACCCACCGGCAAGCACGATTCCCTTTTGCTCGTCGACCAGCGGGAAGCGCCGTGCGCGCAGGCGATCGTCCCAGTGATAATTCCCAAGCTTAAATCCCTGCTCGCAAGAAAGGCGCCCGGCTACGGCCAGCAGCGAGTCCGATTTTAGATCCGGATGCGGATCGCTCGCGGTCCACACCCCATTTTCGCGGCGGCTGCAGGCCGGATCGAAAACAGTGAAAATATGGCCGTCGTTTAACTGCAACGTATTGTCATAGCCGTCTGCGAGCGCGATCATTTTCGCGCGCGGGGTGCGCTCCGGCACTGGAACGTACTCTTTCATGATCGGCAGCTCGGTCATTTTCGCCTGATCACCGAAGGGGCCGGGGCCGTTGCCTTGATGATCGACGAGCGTTTCCACCTCTACAATTTTGTGGTCCGCGATCTTCATGCGCATCGCGAAATATCCGGGGCTGCCGTTTTCATTCACCACGCCGAAATACGCCACTTGGCCATGAGCCGGATCGGCCGCACGCATATCTTCTGGACCAAGGCCGCTGATCGTGCCCCATAGTCCGTCGCCGACTTGCAGCGAGACGTTGTTTTCCGTGAACCGTACCATCTTTGCCCACGGCAGCGCCGATGGGTTTTTGTCCACGAGTGCGCGCAAGTACTGATCCACGAAGCCATAGAGGCATGTGCGATCGCAATCGACCGCGGTGTACGCGCTCTTATCGGGGACGATGCTCTGCGCCCAACTTCGAGGATGAACTGCGCAAACGAGCAGAAAACTGCAAAGTGCGGCGGCCAGCCAAGTGCTTCGTTGCTTTGACATGCGCAATTCTTACTACTTTACCGGCGAGAATTCCAGTCCGCAGAAGTGGCGAACGCGTACAGCGGATAGACCTCGCGAAATATGGCTGCGACTTCGCCTTCAAACGCCGACCGCGCTGCAGTCGTACGCGGAAGTTTTCGCCGCACAATCCATCCCCGCAGCCTTTTCCAATCGTCAGGCTCAAGCGGCCAGCCAAAGCGCTTGGTCCAATTTCCTTTTTCGGTCTTGTACCAGTAAGAGTCGAATCTTCTGCCAAGCTTTCGACGCAGCCTTCCGATGTATTCCGGGTGCCGTTCTGCGCGTTCGCGTGCCAGAGTGGCAAGTGGCGATGTCTTGCTTTCGCGGTAAGCGCGGAATCCGCAAGTGATTCTTTCCGCGGAAATTCCAACGTAAAGCTGTGCGCCTTTGCCAGGCTCCGAGAAATACAGGTACATTTGTGGGCGGTAAGGAGATTTGTCAGCGGCGAAGCGAATGTCGCGATTGATGCGCGAAAAATTCTGGCCGACCCGGCCGTCGATAACGAATCGTGGATTCAGTTTGAGCGCGATGGGAGTCAGGCGATCGAGTAGGACGTGAAACGGTTCCACAACCGCGGAGCGATAGCGAGCCCGATTCTGGTCCATCCAAGGCTTGTGATTGTTGCGTGAAAGCTCGCGGAAAAAGCGGAATGTTTCTTGAGTGAAGATCGGCGCGCTGGTAGTCACCGGCGTGCCGCGTTAGTTGCGGCAGCCGCAGGCGCCGCCGCAGCACCCACCGCCGCTGGGCGCCGATGATCCGCCGTTGGAAGCTTTCGTACCGTTCGCGGGAGCAGCAAAGACAGAAAGCTGGACGGTGTGCTTCGAACTCTCGCACTTAGGGCATGAGATTTTCGTGCTCTTGCTCATGACGAGCTTCTCGTAGAGCTTGCCGCAATCGTCGCAAACGTATTCAAAGATTGGCATTTTCGGGTCTCCGCGATGTCACATTCTCCATTATATCGCGAGTCCGCTCCTGGAAGTCGCCTACGCCCGATCCCGCACAAAAGCAACAGCCCCGGCCGAAGCCGGGGCTGTTGGCGAAACTCCGTCAGAGTTAAGAGAAAGCTAGTCGCCTGCTACCGGCGCCGCTTCGGAAGCGTTCGCCTCGACAGCAACCTCTTTGTGGCCATTCCCGTTTCCGTTGCCATTGGCTGATGCGGACTCGATCTGCACGCGCTTTACGGGAGCGCCTGGAACCGCGGTGAGTATCTCGTCGATTGACCCGATCTGCACCACCGGCTCGGACGTCTTCTTCAGCACGAGCTCTTCGTAGATTTTGCGCACCTTGGCCGCTTCCTCGAAAGCCTGCTTGCGGCGGATGCGGTCCTCTTCGGCGGCGGTCAGCGGAATATCGTGCTCCAGATGACGCACCCGATTGGCATCTTCTTCGTTGATTTTCAGCGAATGCTCGTAAGTCTGAAGATCGACTTTCTTGCCCTTGGCGTAAATCTGGTGCTTGCCATGGTTCTTGTACCATTCGGCGACGGTCGCGTTCTTGTGCATGTTCTCAATGATCTTCCGCCAGCCGATGC
>JBOGNC010000078.1:0-15658 GCA_050747045.1 Candidatus Acidiferrales bacterium
GTATTCTGAGTCAGCGTCGCACCCGAGGCGGTGACACCGCTGAGGTTGCTGACCGTCTCCGTATACGTGATGGATGCGCCCGTGGCCACCGGGTTTGGCGTCTCGGTCTGCGTCATCGACAGATCGGGCACCTGCACGGTGACGTTCGCGCTCGCGCTGCTGTTCCCCGGATTTGCGGTGACGGTGTTATTAATCACCGTCCCGTCCGGGGTGTTGGCCCCGACCGTAACCGTGACCGTAAAGGTTGTCGTATTCCCGTTGTTGTACCTCGTCCCACCGCTGGTATCCGAACAGGCCAGCGTGCTGCCAGTCAGCCCGCAAGTCCAGTGGGTCCTGGCCGTCCCAGTCACCGCGTAACTCACGTACGTGGTATTGGCGTCGATCGTTTGACTTGTTGTTGCTGGGTTCGCTCGGGAGGGCGTATAGCAACCAAAAAACCCGCCGCCGTTGCACGTCAAGACCTGTGTGTAGGTGACCGTCCCGCCAGGCGCTACCGTTGTCGGGTTCGCTGAATCGGTGATCGTGAATTGCGCATGCGCCGCTGGAGCGTGTAGAAGCATTCCGAAAGCAAGAAACAGAAGCGGCAGAAATAATGCCCGTAATCGGTCCGCCCGCAGCACCACAGCTCGGGCCAGACGCCTGGCATGTTTCCGCGCGGAATGGATCACCTTTGTCCCCGGCGCAACAGAAGACGTTTTTCGCCCACTCCGCTCGACGGAGATCACTTTTCCGAACACCGCGTCCGCCGGAGCGTCGTTCGCCATGCAAGCATCGCCGCGCGTTACAACCGCCCTCGATGCCGCCTCGCGCCCGGTCGCTCGATGCAGCAACAATCGATCTCCGCCGCGTGTCAGCGCGATGTCCCCACGCTGCAAAGTCTCTTCGGTCGCTGGCTCAATCTCCACCACGTCGCCATCCAGCACGTTCGGCTGCATGCTTTGCCCGCGCGCGCGAAAGCGAACCCGCACACCTGCGCCCAGCGCCGCTTCGCAGATCGCGGCAAAGCGTTTTGAGTCGGCCATCTCTGTCGCTTCAATCACTCGCACGGCCGATGGCCTCCACGGCGCTTTTATCGGGAAGAAAACGGAACACGCGGCACGGCGTTTCTTGAGCCACGCGAGCTAGAAAGCCAAGCGTGAAATCCATGGCATCGGCGGAATAGTGCGGCACAAAACAGCGCGCCAATAATTCCGCCGCCGCCCGCCCTTTCGTGACGTCAATGAACTCCGTCCGGCCGCCATGCTCGATCAAATATGCGCGATGAAGAGGCGCTGCCTGCGGCGATGCGATTCCCGCGTCTCCGTGCCACGGAGTTCCGTGCATCCATATCCGACCGTCGCGCTCGCGCAGAATAATTCGGTCGTCGCTCAGGATCAGCGCTCGCGATTCCTGCTGCCACAGCCGCGCCAACGTGCTCTTTCCCGCACCTGAGTGACCGATGAACAGGTGTCCCCTGCCCGCATCGTCCACCACGCCCAAACCGTGGATTTCCACGCCCTCTCCGCGCGCCAACCGGTGAATCATCACCAGTTCGTCTAGCGGATACTCCAGCGGATAAATAGCCCGGCTCGCGTCGAAGTACGGCTGAAAAAGCTGCACGCATCCGCCAGCGAATCCCTCGTCGAACCACGCCGATTTATATGGCGTGTCGCCCAGTGCCGATGTTGAAAAGAAGAACCGATATCCGCCGTTTTCCTGGTATACCGACCACAATCCGCCTGATTCAAACAGCGGTCGCCGCCGCGGCAAATTCATTTCGCGCGTCCAGTTCACCGTCATACGCACATCGCACGAATCCGCGTCAACCGCGAAGGCCGCGAGTTCCTTGCCCAAAGCCAGCCCTACTGTGCTCTCGGCGAAAAGCCCAAAAACTTGCCCTGCGACTTGGATTGCAATTGATTCGCGTCCGCGACGGCAGTTACGCGTCGCGGCCAGCTCCGCAATTTCAGAGTTGATAAAGCTTGTCGAGGCCGCCATGGTCAGGATCCAGGGAGGGGGCACGGAAGAGGGTAGGCGCAAGTACCAACGCCGTTTCCCACCGGTCCCGTAGTGCTCACGGTCTTGCACGCACCCAGCACCGCTTCTTCCGGGCGCAGGCTCACTCGCGTCAATTTCGGTGGCTCGTACCGCTTCTTTTCGGTCTCGCTGGAATCGCGCCGGTGCAATTCGTCTCGTGTCTCGCTCATATCACCCATTCCGTCACCGCTCCGCCGTTTCGCACGACCCACACGAACCGCTCGCGCAAGAGCTCTGCGCCTGCAAAATATTGAATGGCTCAATTCGCTTGGGAATTTCGCGACGATCCGCTGCAGTCATTCCTTCTCGAATCCTTCCGGCCGCATCGATCAACGCATCATGAGATTTTCCCGGCTTGCAGCACCCGCAATCCCCGTGTTCCGGCACTTCGTATCCCAAGGTGTACATCCGCAGGTGCGCCACTTGGCAGAGAAACTCCACCGGCTTTTCCGGATCGCCGTTTTCCAGCTCGCCGTTCGCCGCGCACATACCGCATGCAGGGCGAAGCTGGCAGCGGCTGCAAATGGTTGGCCCTTTGCTTGGCTTCTGGCGGATCGCTTGCAGCGGGCCTTCCCAACCTTCGCGGAAGCTGCCTTCGCGGATGTTGTAGCCTTCTTGATGCGAAAGTACGCAGATGCTCATCTGTCCAACCGGATCGATCGCGCAGCTATTGTTGCCGCCCCCGCACCCATAGACTTTCTTCGCTGCGCTTTCGCTCGGAGGGCCGGCCGCGAGTATCCGGCCGATCATCTCGCGGTATTCTTTCTCGCGGCGCGAATCGAGGAAATCCAGAGCGACAGCTTCCTCGGCAGACAGCCGAACCGCCAGTGGGCTTTGCGAACAGTCGATACGCGGGTTAAGCATCGGATCGAACTTGAATTGGACGCCGAAATCTTCCTCTGCCATCCGCTTCATTTCATACACTTCGTGCTGGTTGACCGTGGTCGGGACGGTCTTCAGCTTCAGCGGAAGCTGCCGCTCCAGCAGCAGTCGAATCCCGCGAATGCAGCGATCGTAGGATCCCGGAACGCGAGTCAGCGCCTCGTATGTTTCCCGCGTGGCGCCGTATAGAGTGATCTCAATCGAGAATGGCCGCCATTCCGCCAGATAATCCGCGATTCGCGGCGTGATCATGGTCCCGTTGGTGAATAGGGTAATCAGGAAGCCGCGCTTCTTTGCCTCTGTATAAATGTCCAGGAAATCCGAACGTCCGAATATCTCGCCGCCGGTGTACAGAAGCCAAAGGCAGCCCGCCTCCACCAATTCATCGAGCAACTTGCAGTGTTCCTCGAATGTCAGTTCTTGGCTCCGCGCCTCGCGGTCGCCCATGGGCAGGTTGTTGTAGCAGTGGATGCACTTCAGAGGACAACGCCGAGTGACTTCGATCGACACTTGGGCGGGTGTGCGCCGGCCCAACTGGCGATCGTGCAGTTCTTTACTGAATGCACCGTATGAGGAGTCGATCATCCCAAGCCTCGGCCGCCTAAGGCCGTAGGAATCCCCCTAAATCAAGCTTCTTCGATCAGCCCAGCCGCCGCCAAATCCGCAATGAACGTCTCCGTGTCTGCCGCGGCCTGCTCCGCTGATAGCCCGTATTCCCGCTGCAGAAACCCGCCCATTTCCTCGGTTCCACGATTGGCCTCGACCATCTTCCAAAGTGCCGTGCCCGTCTCGTTGAACGTGAAGATCGAGTCCATATCCGCCGCGCCGCGCCGGATGGGCACAACGATGGCTTCATCCGCCACCACCCGCGACACGACGCTTAGGCTTTTCTTTGGCCTGCTACTGTCTGCGCGCGCAGGCACAGCTTCAGCACCCGAGTGTTGCAGGTCCATTTGTGCTTTCCCTTGTAAGCAAGCCGCCTATAAAGATCGCACGCCCGTGTTTCAGAACGCGCTTGTCGGTCCCAAGCTTTGCATGTATCAGATTGAGAACAACAGGAAACTCGTGCAGGCAGTACCTATGTATAAACAGGGGGTGACCCACTACGAAACAGTGGGTCGGTGGCTCTCACAGGCCGTGCTTCGCATAGCAAGCAGAGGGGCAGAACGCTGCTGGTGCCCGGGACAGAAAATCATGCCAGTAAGCTAAATTCGCCCAAGTTTAAACGCTTGCCAGACGTTTGCTTGAGGACTCCTGTGGCGGTCCCTGCCCTGCGGACAGTTCGCGGACCAGATCGCCCACGAACGCCTTGGCGTCACCGAAGAGCATCAAAGTCTTATCCATGTAGTAGAGGGGATTGTCGATTCCGGCAAATCCGGGGCTCATGCCGCGCTTGATCACCATCACCGTGCGCGCCTTGTCCACGTCCAAAATTGGCATGCCGTAAATCGGGCTGCTGGTGTCCGTACGCGCGCCGGGGTTGGTCACGTCGTTTGCTCCGATTATTAACGCGACGTCTGTCTGAGGCAGGTCTGAATTAACGTCTTCCATCTCGAGCAACCGGTCGTAAGGAATATCCGCTTCGGCGAGCAGCACGTTCATATGTCCCGGCATGCGTCCAGCAACGGGATGAATACCGAAGGTCACATCCACACCCTTTTTGCTCAAAATATCAAATAGCTCGCGGACCTTGTGCTGCGCCTGCGCTACAGCCATTCCATAACCCGGAACGATCACCACCTTGTTTGCTGCCGCCAAAATCTCGGCCGCTTCTTCGGGACTCGCGCTGCGAACGGTTCGCTGCTCTTCGTCGTGTGCCGCCGCAGTGGCATGCACTTGCCCGAATGCCCCGAACATCACGTTCGTAAATGACCGGTTCATGGCCTTACACATAATCACGGACAGAATGAAACCAGACGAACCGTCTAGCGCGCCCGCTATTACCAGCACCTTGCTATCCAGTACGAATCCCAGCATGGCCGCTGCAATTCCGGCGTAGGAGTTCAGCAGCGAGATCACCGTGGGCATATCCGCGCCGCCAATCGGCGTAACCAGCATCACGCCGAAGCACAGCGATACGGCAATCATGATCGGAAACAAGATCGCATGGTTCGGATTCGCTACCATCGTGATCGCCAAGACCACGGCGGCCGCCAGGATGGAAAGACTCACTACGTTTTGTCCTTTATAGACCAATGGGCGGAGTGGCAGAATTTCCTGCAGCTTTCCAGCTGCGATCAAGCTGCCTGTGAACGTCAGCGAGCCGATGATCACTTCGAGGCTGATCTCGCCCATGCCGAAGCGCGTCACATGCGGGTATCCGACGTAGTACTCGGCTATGCCGATCATCGTGGCAGAAAGAGAGCCGAACGTCAGTGCCATGGCGGTCCGCTGCGGCACGGCGGTCATCTTCACCATGCCAAGTGGTATTCCCACGGCCGCGCCAACGACCAGCGCGATGACGATCCATTTGTAGTGGGAGACTTGCGGGTCGGCAAGCGTGGATGCTACCGCCAGGGCCCCGCCAATTTCAGCCACCAAGACGCCCCGCCGCGCGCTCGCGGGCGAACTCATCCACTTGATCGCCAAAATGAAGAGAATGATGGCAACCAGGTACGCGCTGTCCATGATCTGGGCGATGGCGACGCTGGTCATTATCGTTTCGCCTTGCCCGCTTTGAACATGCGCAGCGTGCGGTCGGTGATCAAGAATCCGCCGACCATGTTGCTGAAGGAAGCGGCCACAGCGATCAGGCCGAGAATCACGGAGAGTTTCGACTCATGCTCCCCGGCGATGATGATTGCCGCCACCACCACGATCGCGTCCAGCGCGTTGGTAAGCGACATTAAAGGTGTGTGCAAGAGCGGCGAAACTCGCTTCACGATCTCAAAAGCGAGGAAAGCCGCCAAAACGAATACGAAAAGATTCGATAAAAAGTCCGGTGGCACTCTTTTGATCCTGTCCTACCGTGATGTTTGCAGCTGCAGCGCCGGAAGCGAGAAAAACTCCCGAACGCGGCTTTGTACGATCTCTCCACCGCGCGTGAGCATTGTTTCTCGCGCGATTTCGTCTGCCGGATCTACTTCCAATTTGCCGTTTTTTACGATGTGCAGCAAAAATGCGGTCACGTTGCGCGCGTACATTTGGCTGGCATGATAAGGCACGCGGCTCGCCATGTTTATCTCGCCCACGATCGTCACGCCGCTCGCAACGATCGTTTTCTCCGGTTGCGTAAGCTCGCAGTTCCCGCCTCGCTCCGACGCCAAATCCACGATCACCGACCCCGGCGCCATCCCGCGCACCATTTCCGCGGTTACCAGCACCGGCGCCTTCTTGCCCGGCACCACGGCCGTCGAGATCACCACATCGCTGTGCCCCACCACTTGCTTCATTAGTTCCCGCTGCCGCGCGTAGAACGTCTCATCCTGCGCCGTTGCATACCCGCGCGCATCTTGCGCGCCTGCCGCCTCGATCGGCAGCTCGACGAACCGTCCCCCCAGGCTCTGCACCTGTTCCTTCACCGCGGGCCGCAAGTCGTATGCCGATACCACCGCGCCTAACCGCCGCGCCGTGGCGATCGCCTGCAACCCCGCGACGCCCGCACCAATCACCAGCACACGCGCAGGCGTAATCGTTCCCGCCGCCGTGGTCATCATCGGGAAAAGCTTCGGCAAAATATCGGCGGCCACCAGCACTGCCTTGTAGCCGCAGATCGTTGCCATCGAAGAAAGCGCGTCCATACTTTGCGCCCGCGTTGACCGTGGTATAAGCTCCACGGAAAACGAAGTCACGCCCGTCCCAGCGATTGCTTGCAGTATCTCCACCGATCCCAGCGGCCGCAGGAAGCCAATCAACACTTGATGGCGCCGCATCAGCGGCAAGTCCGCGCGCCCTAGTCGTTCGTTCGACCCGTAGCACAAAACCTGCACCACGATATCGGCCATACCGAATACGGACGCGCGATCCGGAACAATCTTCGCTCCCTTGTCCGTGTACGCCGTATCTGGATACCCCGCCTCCACTCCTGCATCCTTCTCAACAATCACTTCGAGTCCGGCCTTCGCTAGATTAGGCACCACAATCGGCACCAGCCCCACGCGCCGCTCGCCCGGAAAGCTCTCTTTGGGAACGCCAACAATCATTGCCGGTTTGCTTTCTTACACCAGAAATTGATCTTCGCCCGGCGGCCCGCAGCGCCGGCCATCTCACTCGCGGAAGACTTACACCGTGCTCCATCGCGTATCACATACAAAGCGACCATTCTAAACACACCGCTGCAAAACTTGTCCAGTACATCTAAGAAAATAAAATTGATAGCGTTGCCATTCCCGTACGGCGGACCACGTTCCCGATTGGAACTGCACCTAATCTGCTCCTACCGCCGACTCTCTGCCGACTATCCGCAGCGTTGACTTTCGCGCGATCCGGGAATATCTTTCGCCCATAAACGGACTAAAGTCCGCAACTTTCAGGTTCATCTGAGAGGTGGCTCATGGCTCCCATCCCGGCCCCATGCCGTCGTTCAGACGTCATCACATTTTCTTTGCGCCTAATTCCGTGCCCGGGCTTTCGACGTCCACCGATTTCGCGCCCGTTGAAGTTGACCCGGCTCACAGTTGTCCTCGCGTTCGTTTCGCTCAGTCTCCTCGCGCCGCAGGCGCTTCGCGCACAGGGCAATTCGCCCCACATCACCGCCGTCACTCCCGGCACCGGGAAAGCCGACGATTCCATCACCATCACCGGCGAAAATCTGGGCAAGGACAAAGTCACCGCCGTATTTCTCTCTGATTCCAAGCTCGACCACAAAGCCGTGGTCGTCGATCAGGAGCCCACTAAAATTGTCATCAAGGTCCCCGGCAAACTCCAGCCCGGCGATTACAACGTTTCCGTTGAGGAAGGCGGCGCCATCTACATCCAGCCCATCATCTTCGTCGTGAAAAGCTGACGATCCGATTTGGGCGGTCATACTGAAGAAGTGGCTGAAGAAACGCTCCTTCGGCCCTCCGCTTGAGCTTCCGCCCCCCGATATGCGAAGGTGTTGTTGATTTCTTAAGACTCTCTCATGAGCCGATCGTCGCGACTCGCATTACTTTTGTCATTCCTGCTTGCGCTGGTCTGCGCCACGTGTCCGTCCGCGCGCGCTTGGGGATGCGAGGGACACCAAACGATCGCGTTGATTGCCGAAGCGCGTCTCACCCCGCGCGCCCGCACTACCGCGCTAAAGATTCTCGCCGCCAGTCCCATCGACCCGTCGCTTACCCGCTACTGCCGGCCGCGCAGCACCGATCCGTTCGCGGACGCCTCCACTTGGGCCGACGACGTTCGCAGCGTCCGCCCCGATACCGCGCGCTGGCATTTCATCGACATTCCCCGCGACGCCCATCGCGGCAATCTGGCGAAATATTGCCCGCCCGCCACCGGTTGCGTCGTCAGCGCCCTCGAAGCCCAGGTTCGCGTGCTGAAAAATCCGCGCGCCTCCGCCGCCGCCCGCGCAGACGCGCTCCGCTTCGTCATCCATTTCGTCGGCGACATTCATCAGCCCCTTCACGACGTCACCAACAACGACCTCGGCGGAAACTGCGTGCCGGTCGAGTTTTTCGGCGAGCGTCCTCGGGAAACCAGCGCCGCGCGCGAATCCTTCAGCTCCAATCTTCACTGGGTTTGGGATGTCGGCCTGATCAACTACTTCATAATCCCGGCCATCCCCCATATGGGTCATTGGGAACCGTCGCTTCTCTTCGCGAGAGACTTCGACGCGAAATACCGCGCCCAAATTCACGTCTGGAAATCGCAGCCCATCGATTTCGCCGCCTGGGCCTGGGAAAGCCACGCGCTCGCCGACTCCGTCGCCTACGGCGATCTTCCGCGCGCGATTCCAGTCGAATCGCCCGCACCAGTCTCATCCTGCGCCGACGATAACCACGTCGGCGAGCGCATGCTGCGCTATCACGAAAGCCTCGGTGCCGCTTACGAAGCCGCCGCCGCGCCCGTTGTCCAGCAGCAACTCGCCAAAGCCGGCGCCCGCCTCGCCGCCGTTCTCAATTCCCTCTGGCGTTAGATCGGTTTCCGTACTGCCGGTTCGTCGGGACCGGAAAGGAAGTTCCTGCTGGCTCACTTCGAGCGCGCGATTTCCCGGATCTCTCAACCCCCGCTAACCGCCCGTCGCAAACCCCGGAAACAACGTCATGCCGCCATCCACAAACAGCGTCGTCCCCTGCACGTAATCCGAATCATCCGACGCCAGCCATACCGCCGCGCGCCCAATATCCTCCGGCTGCCCAATGCGCCCATCGGGAACCAGCGTCAATAAACGCTGCAGCGCCTGCGGCGTATCCCACGCGCTGCGATTGATCGGCGTCTGAATCGCTCCCGGCGCAATCGCATTCACGCGTATCTTTTTCGGCGCCAACTCCTGCGCCATCGTTTGCATTAGCATCCGAACGCCGCCCTTGCTCGTCGCGTAATTCGCGTGTCCGGCCCACGGAATCTCCTGGTGCACCGAGCTCATGCAAATAATTTTCCCCGCTGCCTTGGATACTTCCGGCCGCACGCCCCGCCTGATGAATTCTCGCGCCGCCTCGCGCGCGCACAAAAATTGTCCCGTCAAATTCACGCCGATCACGTGATTCCATTTCGCCAGCGTCATCTCCGTGAACGGCGCGTCGTCCTGCAATCCCGCGTTCGCGCACAGAATATCGACTGTCCCGAAGGCGCGGATCACCGCCGAGAACATCGCCTGTACTTCCGCCTCGTTCGATACGTCCGCCTTCACGCCCATCGCTTCCCCGCCCTTCGCCTTGATGTCCGCCACGATCGCCGTCGTGGCTTCTTCATGCGTAATCCAGTTGATTGCCACTTTCGCGCCCGCATCCGCGAAACTTCGCGCCACCGCCTCGCCAATCCCCGAATTTGCGCCGGTCACCAACGCTACTTGCCCCGCTAATAATTTCTCCTGCATGATTCCTCCCCTTGAACATGACTATGAATTGTTCTCCTGCTGCAGCCGCTTGCCCGCGGCATTCTGCACGAAAACACCTTTAACCTCGGAGGGGTTTGCCGTCCTGCACAACGAGCGGCGCTCCATCAATGTTCCAATCAGCGCCCATTTTTCGGCGAGATTTGAACGTGGAAGCCGTCCGGGTCGAGGAGATTTACCGTCGAAACTCCGTCATTCGCCTGGAAAGCAGCTCTCGCTTTGGCATCCGGCAGTTCCTCATTGATCTTGTCCGCCAGCCGCTTCGAAGAATCCTGATCGATATGGTCGATCGAAATCGAGAAATGCGTGATCGCGCTTTTCCGTTCCGCCACCGAGTCGACGCTGATGTACCCGGTCGGAAAATCCAGATGAATGCCTTTCCCTGTGTTGGTTGCCGGCCATCCCTTCTTCACTCCAAATAGCCGGTGATAAAAAGCGTAGGAACGCTCGACATCGCCCACCAGCAGCCCCACGTGGTTCACGCCCAGTCCACGAACGATTGGAGTCGAGTCCGCAGCAACGTCCCGTCCCAGCGCCGCGGTCGGCAAGGCCAGCATCGCCAGCGCCTGCATCAGACCTCGGCGCGTCAATCGCCCTCTGTCATACCGATCGAACAATCGGTCAATGGAATCCATCGGAGTTCCTCCTGGCAGCGAATCGTGGAATTGTATCACCACGTCCGCAGGCAACCCGCCGTCCATACCCACAAATCGCCGCCTATAACGGCATCGGCTCGCCATGTGACGCGGCTCGGTTCACTTAAGCCAGCCCAACTTGAGCGAAAATCTTTCTGATCTGTTTTTGATGTACACTTCCGCCGATCCGCAAAGGAGCCAAAATGAATCCAACCTCGGCCGCGTCCGTCACAGGCATGCCTTCCGACGAGTTTGCCTTTGTTTCCGCTTTGCAAGCAGCCGAAGCGATTCGCGCCAAGAAAGTTTCCTCGCTCGAATTGACCCGCCACACTTTCGAGCGCATCGAACGCTATAACCCAGCTCTCAACGCGTTCGCTTACCAATTAAAAGATGCCGCCATGGCTCAAGCAAGGAAAGCAGACGAAGCACTCGCGCGCAAAGAACCAACGGGCGTCTTCCATGGCGTCCCCGTTCAGGTCAAGGAAAGCTTTGGCGTAGCGGGCCAGCCGTGCACGTGGGGCATTCCCTCGTTTAAGGACGCGCGTCCGCCGCAGAACTCCGCCGTTGTCGATCGCCTACTCGGCGCGGGTTCCGTTTTAATCGGCGCCACCAATGTTCCCGTCAATCTCAGTGACTGGCAGTCCTATAATCCAATCTACGGTCAGACGAATAATCCGTGGGACTTGCAGCGATCTCCCGGCGGATCTTCAGGAGGAGCCGCGGCAGCCATCGCGGCCGGCCTCGGCTACTTGACCGTCGGCAGCGACATTGGCGGCTCCATCCGCGTTCCCTCCCATTTCTGCGGCGTCTATGGCCACAAGCCAACGCTCGACCTTGTCAGCCTCCGCGGACATCTCCCTGGCGGAGGCGCCACCCCGCCCGGCTTCTCCACTCTCCTCGCCGTCGCCGGGCCGATCGCTCGCAGCGCGCAAGATCTTCTCGCCGCGCTGAAAGTATTGGGTGGTCCGGAAGGTTGGGACGCAAAAGCCTGGAAGTGGGTGCTTCCCACGCCCCGGGGAAAACAACTGCGCGACTTCCGTGTAGGCTACGTTCTCGACGATCCCATCGCTCCGCCCGCCCCAGATGTCCGCGCGGTACTGGAAAATACCATCGAAAATCTTCGTCGCGCGGGCGCGAAATTGAAACCTGGCTGGCCCGCCAATTTCCAACCGGCGCCGATGCTCGAGACGTACCGCTACCTGCTGTTCTCCTTCTTCATTAGCCGGTCGCCCGATCCGGTTAAAAATTCGCTTCGCGCCGAATTTGAACGCATCGCCGGCCCCGCCGCCGCTGAAGCTCTCGGTTCAGCCGTCTACTGGCAAGAGCAAAATATGCGCAGGCTGGAATATCGTGCCCGTTGGCAAGCACACTTCGATGAAATCGATGTTTTCCTCTCGCCCGTTACCTTCACTCCTGCATTCCCCCACGACCACAGCGAACCGCAAAGCACGCGCAAGATTCAAACTTCCGCGGGCCCGCGCAACTACATGGAGGGACTCAACTGGATGGGCGTCGCGTCGCTCACCGGCTGTCCCTCCACCGTCGCCCCCGTCGGCCGCACCCAAGCGGGCTCGCCCGCCGGTGATAAAGAGACAGCGTTGCCCGTCGGCATCCAGATCATGGGCCCGTATTGGGAAGACGCCACCACCATCGCCTTCGCGGATTTGCTGGCACAAGAGTTCGGCGGCTTCTCTCCCCCTCCCGGCTACGCCAACTAACCACGCGCTTCGACGTCAACGGCCCTCGGGATGGCGTAGCGATGAATCAACATCTCAGTTACACTCGGCGACGCGTTAGGAGCGTACTATCCACTTCCCTTTCTATCTTCCGCTCGGCCCCCTTCACGTTTCCTTTCATTTCATATTTGAAATGCTCGCTTACACCGTTGGATTTCTTTTCTACCGCCGCCTTCGCGCTCGCGTGGGCGACCCGATCCCCGAC
The DNA here is from genome assembly GCA_050747045.1 of Candidatus Acidiferrales bacterium. Taxonomy (GTDB): domain Bacteria; phylum Acidobacteriota; class Terriglobia; order Acidiferrales; family UBA7541; genus Palsa-295. The sequence continues at coordinate 12,451 of JBOGNC010000078.1, forward strand.
GGCGCTCGCTGGACCGTAATTGCCGCCGCCGCGGCCGGAGCAGCCCTCGGCGCGCGCCTCCTGAATGGCCTCACCGCTCCGCCGCAGGATCTTCTCCACTGGCACACCGCAGCTCCGTACTTCGCTGGAAAAACGATCGTCGGTGCCCTGATCGGCGGCCTCGCCGCCGTCGAACTCACGAAACGCTTCATCGGCGAAAAACACTCCACCGGAGATGTTTTCGCCGCCCCGCTCGCTCTAGGCATTGCCATCGGCCGGGTCGGATGCTTTTTCGAGGGCCTACCCGACCAGACGTACGGCATTCCCACGTCGCTCCCTTGGGGCGTCGATTTCGGCGACGGCATTCGGCGTCATCCCACCCAGCTGTACGAGTCCCTATTCGCGCTACTCCTCCTCGCGTTCCTGTTGAAGATGCTCCGGAGCCCCCGTCGAGACGGCGACGTCTTCAAGGCTTTCATGGTCGCCTATATGGGCTGGCGCTTAGCCATTGACTTCTTAAAGCCGTACCCACCCTGGTATGGCCTCGGCGGAATTCAGTGGGCGTGCCTTTGCATGTTGCTGTATTATTCGCCAGATATCTCCCGCTGGATTCTCGCGCGCCAGCCGGCTCCGGCGAGTTCGTAGTACGAACGCGCATTGCGCGTGCAAAGTCAAGTTCGCGTCGATTGAAACGCAGCGCTCGACGAAGGTGCTATGCCCGAAGCCGGAAAGCAGCGCTTCCCAACTTGGTGGCAGGCCCTCACCCTCGTGCTTGGCGGCGGAGTTCTCGGCTTTACGTCCTGCGGCGCGGCGATCGTCAGCCACAATTCTGCGTTCGGGGCGTTGTTCGTCATCGGTTTTTTCGCGGGCGCTGCCGCATTTGTCGCGGGATTAGTCCTCCTTATCATGGCGTCGGTGCGGGCCGGTCGGACATGAGCCGGTCTGAGCGCCCATATCTTTTCTACGATGTCGCCCTTTCCATCTGTTCGCGCTGCCTCCGCAAGGTCGAAGCGAAAATCGTTTTCGAAAACGCCTGCGTTTTCATGCTCAAGCGTTGCCCCGCTCACGGCGCCGAAAAGGTGCTCATCGCTGACGACGTCGAATACTACCGCCGCTGCCGCGAGGTGTTTCTCAAGCCGCCCGAAATGCCCAACCGCTTCAACACCCCCGTTAAATTCGGCTGCCCCTACGATTGCGGTCTGTGCTCGGATCACCAGCAGCATTCCTGCCTCTCGCTGATCGAAATCTGCGATGCCTGCAACTTGCGCTGCCCGGTTTGCTATGCCGAAAGCGGTCCCGACCGCATGCAGTTCCGTTCGCTCGCGCAAATCGAAATGATGCTCGATGCCGTCGTTCACAATGAAGGCGAGCCGGACGTCGTCCAAATCTCCGGCGGCGAGCCGACCCTCCACCCGCAATTTTTCGAAATTCTCGAAGCCGCCAAGCGCCGTCCCATCCGCCACTTAATGCTCAATACCAATGGCGTGCGCATTGCCTCGGACGAATCTTTTGCTTCCCGACTCGCCCACTCCGTTCCCGATGTCGAAGTCTATCTACAGTTTGATTCGTTCGAGCGCGATGCTCTAATCGCCCTGCGCGGTGCCGACCTGAGACGCGTCCGCGAGCAAGCGCTTAATCGGCTGAACCAGCTTGGTATCTCGACCACCCTCGTCGTCACCCTCAAGAAGGGCCTCAACGACGGCGAAATCGGCAAGATCATCGACTTCGCGCTCGCGCAGGATTGCGTCCGTGGCGTCACTTTTCAACCGATCCAGGCCGCCGGACGCCTCGAAGACTTCGATCCGGCCCGCGACCGCTTGACGCTCACCGAAGTGAGGCGACGCATTCTCCAACAAACCGCGGTCTTCCTCCCCGGGGATGTAATTCCCGTCCCGTGCCATCCGGACAGTCTAGCCATGGCCTACGCGCTAAAGCTCGACGGTCGCGTGGTGCCGCTCACAGGAATGATCGATCCCAACGTGCTCATCAACGGCGGCGGCAATACCATCGTCTACGAGGAGGACCGGGCGGTCCGCGAAGGCGTCTTTAAGCTTTTCGCTACCAACCATTCACCCGAATCCGGAGCCCGCTCTCTCCGTGACCTGCTCTGTTGCTTGCCCCACGTCTCCGCCCCGGCCGATCTGGGATACAACAACATCTTCCGCATCCTGATCGTCCAGTTTATAGACGCCTACTCCTTTGACGTTCGCTCCGTGAAGAAAACCTGCATCCACATCGTTCACCCCGATGGCCGTCTCATCCCGTTCGACACGTACAATCTCTTCTACCGCGACGACCTCGAACGCGACCGCCTTTCCCCACTTCGCGACTGGGCCCTCCGATCCGCCGCTTCCGCATAGCCCCCAAACCGCTCTTTAGGTGCTGTCGCGTGCTCTGCTCGCCGCTACTGCCTACTTCGAACCAGCGGCGGAAAATAAATCTCCCAAAACCCTTCCGCCGGGCGCGTGAACTCCACGCCCACTTTCCACTTCCCATTTTCAGCAGCGCCCACATTCACCACTCGGCACTCCTGCTGTACGCCGGTGTTTTGGTTCTCAACGAAAACGGTCTGCCGCAAGCCCACTAAGCGGCCCATGGTTAGTTGGGCGCCGTTTGCATTCAGAAACCCGGCTCGCGACAGCTCGTGGAACGCCGCGCCCGACAGGTCGTTCCCGTGTACCACCACCGGAACGGACAGCCCCAATCGCTTACTTCTTCGCACACGCTTATTAGCACTCAAAATGGCAGTTGATGACATGCAAAGACCGTACCGCCGCAACTCAGCCCGGGCTATCCCCGCAAAGCACTATTCCCCTTGGGACCAAAGTCCTAATGAGGCAAGAGCCGGTCGGTCGCGCTTTGAAGCAGGCCCTTTCGCGCCAACAATCGATTGAATTCCGCCCCCGACTCTGGCACCATCAATCTGTTGTTCTAGGGGGAGGAAGTGTCGGCGAAACAAGGCGGCGCTCGGTGTAGATCGGACCATCCGGCAGCCGCCGAAGTTCGTCTGCGAGCATCCCTTCAGCCACCCGCGCCAGCCCCCGACTTTGCAGCAAAACGTGACCGATCACCCATTGAAAGCTTTTTAGGGGGTCGGAGCTCTAGCTGTTTGATCTCAGGACATCCGTTACAGTTTGTATCAGGACATCCGTTACACCGGAGCGGGTAGAGTTTCGTTCCAGGAGGGGCTGGAACGATGCCTTGGCGGAGGACGGATGTGCAGCAAGAA
>JBOGNC010000079.1:0-15504 GCA_050747045.1 Candidatus Acidiferrales bacterium
GATCGGAATCGCTTCCACTTCCGCTCACCGCTTACCACTACGCGCCACTTTCTACCACTTTGGACCCCGATTGTAGGCCGCTTCTCCCGCATGTCAAGGGGAATATCGAATTATTAGAAACATTTTTCGTATGGCTTCGATCACCGCGGAAAAATGCACGCGTCACGGCGCAACGCGCGTTTCCACAACGCCTAGTAACTCTCCACGGCGCAGCCACTACGCATTGTGGCCGCTCGCAATTCGTGTGCGAATTGTTTTGAAACGGTTACGTGGGGCGCGCGCTTGCAAACCGTTCGCGCGTGAATCCCTCCAGGCTTTTCAGAGCGGTGGAAGAAAGTGGAATGAAATTCGCGACTCTGCGCCGGCCGGCGCGCCAAGTGGAGACCTACTGTGAGGGCGCGTTCGTATCTCGCAGCGAATTCAGGTTGCGCAGCATGTCCTGCTCATCCGGGCTGAGCCCTGCCATGAATTTCGGATCGTTCAGCGCCGCCTGCTGCGTCGACGGGCTCATCTTGCTCAGTATTGACAGATGCCTCCGGATCACCTTCCTGCGATCCATTGGCAGCGCCTGCCATTTAGGAAGCAGCGTGTTGCGCACATACGCTCGCTGCTCCGGAGTCATGCGCTCCAGGGCGGTTTCAGCGCTGCGCGCCGCCTGCTTTTGCTCGGGCGTCAGGCTATTCCATCTTTCCAAATTTCGGCGGATCTGCTCCTGGCGCTTCGGCGGCAAATTGCGGAATCGTTCGTTGTTCTGCAGGAATTTCTCTTGTTGCGCGGGCGGCATGTCTTGCAGTTTTTCCACCCACTTCGAAGGCAGCCCCTCCATGCCGCGAATATTGGGCTTGCCCATGCCATTCGCTCTTCGCTGTGCAGCAGCTTCGCGCCGCGCCCGCCAGCGCGCGCCAATCTGCGCAGAGGCAGGTTGCGCCGCCAGCCCTGATAGGAGCAGCACCGCCGGCGCGATCGCGAATAGCCTCAGTCTCAACTACGCGCCTCCACCATCGCTACCTGCCTGCTGGCCTTGCGGCTGCGAATCATCCGCCGTCGGCGCCAAATCCGAAAGCGCGCCCAACTTGGTCACCACGTCGTAATTTTCCAGCACGCCCAGGTTTTTGATGGCGTTGAAATCTTCCTGCTGGACCGTGGCGCTCACCGGCTGCGCCACTGGGTTCCCCAGCGGCAGCTTCACCACGACAACCAGCAGCGCGGCGAGCAGCGCCATCGACAGCGCCAGCCGCGGCCGCGCGAAAATCGAGAAGAACCCCGCCTGGCGCGGCTCCGCGCCGATTCGCTGCCGCAGTCGCGCATCAAAACCAAACGATGGCTCGATCGCCGGAGCCTCTTCGAGCACCGTCCAAACTTTGCGGAATTCCTCCGCGCGCGTCCGGCACACCGCGCACCCGGCGAGATGTTCTTCAATCCCGCGCCGCTCGCCGGATTTCGCCCGACCATCGACATACGCCATCAGTTCTTTCGAGACATCTTCGCACTTCATGCTAGCCTTCCTTTCCCTGCCGGGCTCGCGCTGTCTGCCACAGGCTGGGTTATCACCAGTGGCGCCAACTGCACCCGCAGGGACTCGTACGCTCGAAATAGCAGCGATTTCAGCGCGCTCTCCGAGCATTCTAAAACTTTCGCGATTTCCGCGTAGTCCATCTCTTCGTATTTATGCAGCAGTACGGCCGCCCGCTGCTTTTCCGGAAGCAATAGCACCGCGCGCCGTATGAACTCCGCCCGGTCCCGCTCGATCATGCGCTCGTCGATCCGCATCTCGTGTGCCGGAAGCTCCCGCGGCTTGGCGTCTTCTTCATCGCTCGCCGGCGCGTCGATCGACACTTCCATCCGTTGATGCCGAGTGTCTCGCAGCGAATTCAGCGCCAGGTTCGTGGCGATGCGGAATATCCATGTAGTGAACTTCGCGCTCGGCGTGTACTGCTTTCGCGCGCGATAAACGCGCAGGAAAACCTCCTGCGCCAAATCCTCCGCCGTGGCGCGGTCGCGCACCATGCGGCCCAGGAAATTCACCAAGGGCGAGCGATACTTCTGCAGCAAAAGGTCGAAGGACTCCTCGCCTCCGGCCTTCACGTCCAGCATCAGTTGGACGTCGGACCTGGCCATAGCCTCCACAGTCTATAGTCTATCCAACACCCCGCCCGGCATAAAGTTGCGCGTCGCCACCCGCCACCTATCCGACATGAACTCGCACCGCGCGGGCGCCGGATGCCTGTCCACTAGAGCTTCTAAGCCTCACCAGCACAAGCAGTTGGAGTACGAGACACCTACAGAACGACTGAGGACTCAAAGGACTTGTGCGCGCGACGGCTGGAGCTTGCCGGGGCCCTCAGGAGATTGCTTCCCGTCAGCCTGGTATAAAGTACGTGCGCAATTTCTAAATCGTCCTGCGCACTTTGTGAAGCTTCACACGGCCACTCGACGTAGTGTCCCAGACCCGATTTTTGCTCGGGAGCCGGAAAACGCTCGCCAAAAGCGCCAGTCCGCTAGCGCCGGAACTGCCGCAGATGATGACCCGCATGAAGATAGCCCCAGCGCATCCATCCTCTCCGACTCATCGCGCCAAAAAATAAGGGAGTGCAGCCGACCCATCTCGCCCCGGCTCGTCATACAATCGGCCGACTTGTGATGAAGATCAGAGGCACACAGGAGGCGTCCGTGGCTCGAAGGAAACAGAAACCCGAAAGGACCTCACGAGTCATCGGTGAGATGCGTCATGAGGTTGACGCTAAAGCCGTCTGTTCAGACAAGGAAGGCCTGTTTCGGGCCGTTCTTAAGGCCTCGTTCGTGCGGACGTTCGACTATGTCGAGCATTTACATGTCAATGTAAAGGACGAAGATACGGCTGAAGGATTTTTTTCATGTGCCTCACTTCGGCAGTGCTGCGAGGACTTAATAGCCCTCAAATTCATTGGCCAACTTTCTAGAGCGGACCGCGACACGGTTATCCAAAGCCTAATGGTTATCGCGACGAGCTCGGGAATAGAGAAACAACTATTGTTTTTTCGGAAGAGCCATCCCTTTCAGCCAGTTCTTTCAGGCGAATTCCCGCCGGGCCGCCTCGATCAGGCCAAAGGCGCTTTGACCAACGTCGGGCAAAGGACTGGTTTTTGGAATACGCAAAGGAAGCTGCCGCCGATCGAGCAGATGGCGCGGAAGGTAAAGCTGACGGCCCTCTACGATTTCCTGTATGCCGCCACATCCGAAATTGTTCACTTTAACGTGCGCATCGCGTTAAGAAGTGGCTGGGGCGGCAAGGAGTCATGGAGGTTCTCTCCGTCACATATGTCAAGGTACTATGTGATGTTTGGCCGATGTTATGGCGTGTATCTTTTTGTTAAATTCAGTCGGGCCTTTGCGCGAAGCTTAGCCCTATCGGCGAAATTCATGCAATCGGTCAACAAATTGGAAGTGTGGCTCGAATCCCAACTTCGCTGGCCTGAAATCGTGACGTTTGAGGAGATGAATCAACCGCATCCTGGAAATATAATTCTCTATGCAACCTTGCAACTTTTGCACAGGGACCGAGTGCAGAAACTCGAACTTCGACACCGGCGACGTCTGAAACCGCCTGGCACTGGCGTTTTGCCTTAACGAAATACGCTTTTCAGCGCACGGATCGAAGCGAGCCGACAGGCCTTACCGGACATTTGGTTCCCTTCGATTCGCGCCCGGTTCCAGATGAAGTTCGCCGTACGGCGGGCTCGCACCAAATCTACCCCGAATGGCGGAACAAGATCACGTCGCCGTCTTTGACGATGTACTCTTTGCCTTCCAGTCGAAACTGGCCGCGCTCGCGCGCAACCGCAAAACTTCCCGCCGCCAGCAGATCCTCCCAGAAGACGACCTCCGCCTTGATGAAATTTTTCTCGATGTCGCTGTGAATCGCGCCAGCGGCTTTTTGCGCGGTCATGCCGCGTTCGATGGTCCACGCGCGGCATTCCGGCTCGCCGCAAGTCAAAAACGAAATCAGCCCCAGCAAACGGTAGCTCGCCTGAATCAACCGGTTGCGCCCGGACTCTTTCAGCCCGTACGCGCTCATCATTTCCGCGGCTTCGGCGTCGTCCAACTCCGCGAGCTCCGCTTCGATCTTTCCGCAGAACGGCACCACCGCCGTCTGCGGCTTCGACGCCAGCTTTTCCAGATGATATTTCTCCACCGCGCGATCCACGTCCGACGCCTCTTCGTCGCCAAGATTCAGGACGTACAGCATCGGCTTGCGCGTCAAAAACATAAAGCCGGTCAGCATCTTCTGCTCTTCCGGCTTGAACTCCAGCTCGCGCAGCGGCGTTTCCGCTTCTAGCGCCACGCGGCACCGCTGCAGCACCTGCAACTCCGCCTCCAGCAATGTCTCTTTTTTCTTCTTCAAATCTTTTTCCACGCGCTCGATGCGCTTCGTCGTTTGCTCCAGGTCGTAGAGCATCAGCTCGATTTCCACGCTCTCGATGTCGCGCATCGCGTCCAGCGAGCCGCCTTCGTGTGGCACAGCGGGATTTTCGAACAGCCGCACCACGTGCGCCAGTGCATCCGCCTCGCGCAGCGGCACCAGCGACGCCGAATTTTTCTCGCGATCCTTCTGAATCCCGCCGATATCGACGTACTCGATGGTCGCGTAGGTACTTTTCTTCGGCTTGAAGATTTCCGCCAGTTTCACCACGCGCTCGTCCGGTACGCGCGCGATTCCCACGTGCGCTTGGTTCGGCGCGCTGCGCGCGTCCACCCGCGCCCGCGTGAGGATTCTGAATAAACTTGTCTTCCCTACCTGCGGCAGTCCGATAATTCCTGTTTGCATAAGTTTTTGATACTAGCACACCCGGACTTGCGGACCTCGCTAACTGCGTTGCAATCCCGTGTAGTGGGCCCGTTTCAACTCATAACCTAGCGTGTCCTGGCTGGATACGAGTCCCCTGTTGGAATACGATGGAATGATGTCGGATTCGCGTTCGGCTGTTCTCAACCTTTGGAAACAGCGTCTCGGACGCGTCCCGGAATCCGTTTGGGAGCAAACTCAGCTGGAGTCTCTGATTCTCGCGGACAACAACTTAAAAGAGATCTCGGGGCGAGTAGGTGGTATGAGGAACCTGCGCACACTCGATCTTGGTCACAACGAGCTTACTCAACTGCCGGAAAGTCTGGGCGAACTCATTGGGCTGAGCGACTTCCTCTACCTGCACGACAATCGGTTAACATCGCTGCCAGATTCTCTAAACCAGATGAAGAAATTGCGGTACATGAACATCAGTGAAAACGCCTTTCAGGCGTTTCCCAAATCGATCTGCGGCCTAATGGGACTGATAGAGCTTCGAGCAACAGACAACCAGATTACGATTCTTCCAGACTGCATATCGAATCTCTCTTATTTGCGCGAGCTGCATCTTCGTAATAACAAACTGGCGACGTTGCCAACCTCGATTGGTAAGCTCCGTGAACTACGGCAACTCGATCTCCGTGTCAACCCGCTGACGTTCTTGCCAGCGACAATCGCCGAGCTGCCCAAACTAGAGAAATTGGATTTACGATGGCTAAGTTCTCTGAAGGTGCCCGCTTGGATCGATGATCTCGAGGCGCGCGGATGTATCGTTTACAAATGAATTGTGGATTCTTTTGAGCCAGTGCCCAAATCCGGCGCGGGTTGTGCTCGCGGGCCTTAGGCGCTATCTTCTTGGGCCACATGTCCGAGACTTCACCCTATCCATTCGACCACAAAGCCGCCATCGCGCATCTCTCGAAGGCCGACCGCCGCCTCGCTCGGCTCATCGAGAAAATTCCGGAATTCGCGCTGAATCTGCGCACCGCCGAGACGCCCTACGAGTCTTTGCTCCGCGCCATCGTCTACCAAAGCATTGCAGGCAAAGCTGCCAAAGTAATCTTCGACCGCATCCGCGCTCTCGGCTCCAACGGCGTCTGCCCCACCCCGGAAGAAGTTCTTCGCGTGAAATTTCGTCCTCTGCGCAAAGCAGGGCTTTCGAGAGCCAAAATCGCCGCCGTCCGCGATCTGGCGACCAAAACCATCGAAGGGATCGTGCCCACGCTCGAAGACGCGCTCAAGTTAACCGATCAGGAGCTCGTCGAACGGCTGATCTCGGTTCGAGGCATCGGCGCTTGGACCGTCGAAATGTTCCTGATTTTCCGCCTCGGACGCCCAGACGTGCTGCCGATCCATGATTATGGCGTGCAAAAAGGCTTCGCCCTCACCTACGGCAAAAAAGCGATTCCCAAACCGCGCGAGCTTGCCGAATTCGGCGAACGCTGGCGCCCCTATCGCACCGTCGCCAGTTGGTACATGTGGCGCGCCGTGGACCACGCCGGAAAAGCCGCCCGCAAAATCACAAAGAGCAAAGTGGTGAAGAAAAAAGTGAAAGTCGTAATCAAGAAACGTTCGGCCAAACAATCGCGCTAACCGCGGACACGAATCAATAACCACGCGCCACTCGCACTGCGCTAGAATATCCGCCGCTGAGTAACCGCTGCGCCGGGGGTGGGCCTTCCGCTGTCGTCCAGCGCGGTCGAAGTTTCTCGCAATCAATTTAGGAGTTTGCCCATGGCGATGGTAACCGGCGGTGAGCTGCTAGTCCGTACTTTGATCCGCGCGAATGTTAAGCATATTTTCGGGCTTCACGGCGCGCATCTCGAGACGATTTTCCAATCCTGCCTCGATCATCACATTCCTATCACCGACACGCGCCACGAAGTCGCCGCCGGGCACGCCGCCGAAGGTTACGCCCGCGCCACTCGGTCGCTGGGCGTCGCGATGGCCACCGCCGGTCCCGGTTTCACCAACATCATTACTTCCGTAGCAAACGCTTATCTCGATCGCACACCAGTCCTCTATCTATGTGGCTCGGCTGCTCTCAGCGACGCCGAAACCAACACCCTCCAAGCTGGAATCGACCAAGTCGCTATAACAACGCCCATCACAAAATGGGCGCATCGTATCTCTGTCGCGCGAGAGATTCCCCGCCTCGTCGCCGAAGCCATTCGCCTCGCTACGTCCGCGCCCACGGGTCCCGTTCTTCTCGACCTGCCCATGGACGTCCTCATTGCGCAAGTTGACGAAGCCTCGGTGCAAATCCCAGAGAAAGTTCTACTCGACGTGCATGCCGCGCCTCCCGCTCATGCCGCGAGCGAAGCTCTAGACATGCTCGCTTCCGCCGAGCGGCCCGTGATAATGGCAGGCGCCGGCGCATATTTTTCCGACGCAGGCGCGGAACTTCGCGCTTTCGCGGAAACAACCGGCATTCCCGTGTTCTCCGATTTCCAAGCGCACGGGCTGCTACCCAGCAACCATCCGCTCTACGGCGGCACGTTCCACAAAATGGCCGATCTCTCGAAGCCCGGCGAGCGCCCGGACGTAATTCTCGCCCTCGGCGTCCGCTTCGGCCTGTTCACTCTCGGCAATAGCGACCTCGAAGTCCCTCTTGCCGCGAAAATTATCCACATCGAAGTCGATCCCAAGGAAATCGGCAAAGTGCGCCCGGTTGCGCTCGGCATTGCCGCCGATCCGCGCGAAACTCTGCGCGCCATGAACGCAGCCGCGAAATCCCGCAAATGGCCCAACCGCAGCGCGTGGAATCAGACCATCTGCAACGCGAAAATCGAACGCCGCAAGCGCGCCGAGCCTGATCTCCACGTCGCCACCCCGCCGATTCATCCCTATCAGGCCGTCACCGCGATCGTCGAAAATATTCCCGAGGACACCATCGTCATCGGCGACGGCGCCGAGGCTTATCACTGGTTTAACGAAGTGATTCGCCAGAACCAACCGGGCAGCTACATCACCCATGGTTTTCTCGGCGCTGTCGGCATGGGCCTCGGACTCTCCATCGGCGCGCAAGTTGCGCATCCCAAGCGCCCGGTGCTGGCGCTTGTTGGAGATGGCGCAGTCGGCTTCACCATCACAGAATTTGACACGATGGCACGCCACAAGCTGCCTATCGTCGTCGTTGTGATGAACAACCACAGCTGGGCCGCTTCGCAGCACTTTCAGCAGCTCGTCTCCGGCAATCGCCTCTCAGGAACCGAGCTTCGCGACGCTAACTATCACGAAGTCGCCGCCGCCTTCGGCTGTCACGCCCAGCGCGTCACAAAAATCGAAGAACTCGGCCCAGCCATTAAAGCGGCCTTCGCCAGCGGCAAACCATCCTGCGTCAACGTCGCCATCGACGTGGCCCCCATGCCGCCCGAACTCCATCTCCTAATGGCCCGCCACTAAGCGCCACCGCGGTTCAGTTGCAACTGGTTCACCAGCCGCAAGTGTTCCGTAACGCTTGCGGGGTCATTCGCAACTGATCTGAGCGGGGCTTCCCGCCCAATTTGGCCGTTCTCTTGGCACCCACTGGCCAATAAACTTAAGCGGACGAACGATGACGCCAAGTCGCCGTCTCGTTAACGCCGACCCCACTTGAAAGGAGGCGCGCATGGGAATCGCGATCACCCAAGTAGATTCGTTCACGGACACGCCCTTCGCTGGTAATCCCGCTGCGGTTTGCCTGCTCGACCAGCCTGGTTCGGAATCGTGGATGCAGATGGTGGCCCGCGAGATGAACTTATCGGAAACCGCTTTCCTGGTGCGCAACGCCGAAGGCTTCGATCTCCGCTGGTTCACCCCAACTACCGAGGTCGATCTCTGCGGCCACGCAACTCTCGCCAGCGCCCACGTCCTGTGGGAAGAACGACATCTTCCGCTCGATCAAACAGCCAGGTTTCACACGCGTTCGGGGTTGCTACAAGCTGGGAAAGCCGGAGCCTGGATTGAGATGGATTTTCCGTCCATGCCGGTCAAGCCGATCGCCAGAATCGACGCGCTCGAATCAGCGCTCGGCGCGGCGGCGAAATTTACCGGCCAGTCGCGCTTCGATTGTCTAGTCGAACTCGCAAGCGAAGACGAACTCCGCGCGCTCAAGCCTGATTTCGCGGCGCTCCGGAAATTGTCTGTCCGCGGCATCATCGCCACAAGCGTCTCTTCGCATCCCGAATACGATTTCGTCTCGCGCTTCTTTGCCCCCGCTGCGGGCATCGACGAAGATCCCGTCACCGGCTCCGCCCACTGCTGCCTCGCGCCGTACTGGAAAGAGCGTCTCGGCCGCGACAATCTTACCGGCTACCAAGCCTCCGCGCGCGGCGGCTACGTCCGCACCCGATGCGAAGGCAACCGCGTCCGACTCTCCGGCCAAGCCGTCACCGTCTTGCGCGCCGAACTGCTTTAGCCTCCGCCGCCGTACTACGATCTGCTCGATGGCGGCGGTGTCCTCGTCTGCGCTGCTGCGGCCGCCACGTCGATGACGCTCGCGTCTTCGAGCAACTTCACCTGCGCCGCCGTCAACGTCAGCTTCGTCGCGCCGAGCAAGTCGTTAAACTGCTCGATGCTCGTTGCGCTTGCAATCGGAGCGGTCACGCGCCCCATCAGCCACGCCAGCGACACTTGCGCGGGAGTCGCTTTCGCCTGCGCGGCCACAGTGTCGAGCGCCTTCAAGATCCGGAACCCGCGCTCATTCATCATATCTTTAACGCGATATCCGCGCGGCTTCCCCTCCAGATCCTTTGCGGTGCGGTATTTGCCGGTCAAAAATCCGCTGGCCAGCCCAAAATACGGAATCACTCCGATATTTTCCCGCTTGCACAAATCCGCCAGCCCACTGCTTTCAAATTCCGCTCGGTCGTAGAGGTTGTACCAAGGCTGCAGGCTTTCATATCGAGGCAACCCGTTGGCCTTGCTCACCCGCAACGCCTCCGCCAGCCGGTCCGCCTTGAAATTCGACGCGCCAATCGCGCGCACCTTCCCCGCCTTGATCAAATCTCCAAACGCCGCCAGCGTCTCCTCCATCAGCGTCTTGTCGTCATCGCGATGCGCCTGGTACAAATCGATATAATCCGTCTTCAGCCGCGAGAGCGACCGCTCCACCGCCTTCGTCACGTACGCGCGCGAAAGTCCCGTCTCGCCCGGGCCCATCTCCACGCCGAGCTTCGTCGCGATCAACACTTTCTCTCGTTTGCCGCTCTTCTGCAGCCAATTGCCAATCACCGTTTCCGATTCTCCGCCCGTGTGCCCCGGAATCCACTTCGAGTACACATCGGCCGTATCCACCAAATTCAGTCCCGCGTCCACAAACGCGTCCAGCAGCTTGAACGACGTCGCTTCGTCCGCCGTCCACCCAAACACGTTTCCGCCCAACGCCCACGGCGCCACTTCCAGCCCCGAATTCCCCAGCTTCCGCTTGTTCATTCTTTCCTCCTTGAACTCTCGCCTTCCGGATGAAAGCGCCCTGAGCCTGCGAACTGGGCCATACGGCTGGGCTTGTGCGCCACCGTCGTCCGTGACGGAGGCCAAGTCCAAAAGCTCGGCATGGAAACCTTCACGCCGTTCATGCCGGATTTTCGCAGTTCGTCAGCATAAACGCCGACGCTTTTCAGATCGGAAAGTGCAACCTGGCCGCCCGCCTTGAGAACGCGAACTACTTCGCGAATTGCCTCGCGGCGACCCTCCCGACTCGGAATATTGTGGATGGCAAAGTGCGCCACGACAGCATCAAAACTCCCTTCCGCGAAGGGAAGCCTGCGCATGTCTCCGTCGTGGACTTCCACGCGCCCAGCAACCCCTTCGATCGCGGAATTGCGCAGCGTGTTTTCTCGGGAATTGTTCGATTGATCCACTTGCGACCAGAGGTCGATTCCCACGGCGCGTCCCCGCGGCAAGAGCTTAGCCGCGCCGATCAACAACAATCCATGGCCACAGCCCACATCGAGTACAACTTCATCTCCGCGCAGGTGCAGCTGCCGAAGCAGCCGATCGCGGACGCGAAATTTCCCATAGTAACTGCTGCCTAACATCCAGAGCCCGCTGGCCAAACATCCAATGCCGGCCTCGCAGAGTATTTCCGCCAGGGCAGACTGGGCTTTCCATTCTTTGCCTATCTCTCCCGTGAGAAACGCGAGTCCAACCACCAGAGCTATGCCGCCGCCAAACACCAGCCATCGCACGACGCCTGGAGCATCGAGGCCGTAATCCGCAGAATCCTTTGTCTTCCTCGCCAAGGAAATTCCCCCGCGCGAATGACACCGACCGGCTGCGGCATTCTGCCCTTTTTCGTCGCCGCTAGCTACTTCAGCGCTGCCTGAAAGATCTCCGTCATCTTCCCAAACGCCCGGTCCGCCTGCGCCTTGTCGTACACCGGCGCATCCGGCACCGTCCAGCTATGCTTCGCCCCCGGATAAACCTCGCTCTGATATTTTCCGCCCCACGCCGCCAGAGCCTTGTTCAAATTATCGATCGCTTCCTGCGGCATATAAGGGTCTGCATCCGCGTGCGCAAAATACAGCCGCGCCTTTATCCGAGGCAGCACCGTGTGCGGACTCGACGGCTCATTACTGTAAAGCTGCCCGCCATGAAACGACGCCGCCGCTCCAATCTTCTCCGGACGCGCCGCTGCAGTCCTCATCGCCATCGCGCCCGTGAAACAGTATCCAACCACGCCAATCATCGCACTGCTCACTCCGTCCTGTTTAGACAGAAAATCCACGTACGCCGCCGTATCCCGGTCCATCGCCTCAGGTGTCAGCGGGTCCCTTAGCTCGCCCAGACGCTTCATGCTGCGTTCTTCGCCCATATTGAACGGAAAGGCCCATACTGGCGATTTCCCGTTACGGTAAAAGACATTCACCAGCATCACCACGTAGCCCTGTCCCCCAAGTCGCTTGGCCATTTCCTTATGCGAATCACGCACTCCCCCGATATCCGGCAAATGAATCACGCCGGGCAATTTCGCATTGCCCTCGGGACGGAACAGCACCGCGTCAGCAGTACCGTCCTCCGTCCATATCTGTACATCTTTCTCGATCATTCCCATACACACCCCCACACGTCGAGCGCGAGCTGGCTATCGCAACTCGCGCTCTCTCAATCCAAAACTAGAGCCATAATTCCGTAACGGGCGTTTTGCTAGGCGCCCTTCTTGTTTAGCATGATGGTGAAGGGCTTGCCCTTCTCTCCGACCTGAAAAATCAGCAGTTTCGCGGGTTTCGTCTCGCTCAAATTCTTC
The DNA here is from genome assembly GCA_050747045.1 of Candidatus Acidiferrales bacterium. GTDB lineage: Bacteria > Acidobacteriota > Terriglobia > Acidiferrales > UBA7541 > Palsa-295. The sequence continues at coordinate 12,048 of JBOGNC010000079.1, forward strand.
AACATCTTGTGCTCGTGCATGCGGGGTTCGTAGAAGTAATCTCCCACGCCGTACCTCTTCGGAGGGTTCGGCTCGACCTGATTTTCGATCTCGCCCTCCAAGATGTACGCAAACACCGGACCGATATGCTCGTGCGGCGGCGAGACGGATCCGGGTGCTACCGTGAGCGTGATGACGCTCACCTCGGGATTAGGCATCTCTGGCAGCGGCTCGTCCATCAGCGTCTGTACCGGTGAGGACATCCCGTGCATGTGCCCGTGTTGCTGCTCTGGCAGCGTTTTTGCCTCTAATAGAGTGGTTGCGCCGCCTGCAACCAAGGTGGCAAAAGCCGCCGCCATCGTTCCGCCCATCATTTCACGACGAGTAATCATGGCTAGATTCTCCTTTTGCATCTACCTGCATAAATCTCAGCAAACGTTCAGATGACGGCCCACTTGTACGGGGCCCCGGCGAACAGTCTTCGCTCGCCGGTGCGTAATGTTACACCCGCAGCACTCGAACAGCGCCGGGAAGCTCCCGCTACACTCACTCCCGCGGCGCTCAGGATTTCTTGGCCGCGGTCGGTACGTATAATTCCGTGTGCGGATGGAACTCCGACCACGCGAACCAGAACTCCGGTTCCAGAATGACACGCTTCAAATGCGTGCCTTTGAGCTTTCCGCCGACGCACTCGCCATACGCATTCCACGTCGAGTGAGTTTCGAGATCCGTTAGGCGGCTTGCCTCGGCATTCGCGGCACGAAATCGGAGCGTTTTGCCACTCGCTTCGGCGACATAAGCAGTCGTAGTATCCGAAGGCGGCTGGTGAATGATGACAACCGGAGTGCCTCCGACGCGGTCGTTCACCGCGCGAACCTTGTTGAGCGCCGCTACGGGGTAGGCTTTTGCTACGCCGCCGATCTCGAATCCGACCACGGTGTCTCGCGGCCGCAGCCGATTATCGTGTTCTAACGTGGCATAGGGTGCAGGCCCGGCCATGCCCGAAACGCCCTGATTAATGATCGCGTTCTCCGCTGCCATCCGCTCCGCGTAGCCCGGCAGCGGCTTCAGCACCAGCGTGTCCGGATGCTGCCTTTTCCATTCGCTCCAGGTGGTCTCCAGGAATGGATAGAGCTGAAGATGTGTGCCCTTCAGCGGCCCGGAAATCGCTTCTAGGGAAGATTGCTGCCACTTGCTTCCGGTCTCGCGGTCCTTGAAAACTTCGTTGCTACCGATTAGTCCAGCGGTGTCGAACTGGAGACTCTTGCCCTTGGCTTCGGCCCTGAACACGAGGGCCGTGTTGCAATACCCTCACCAGGTGATGGCGATGGGTCCGTCTGCCATGCGGTCCTGCACCACTCCATGCTGCGCCAGGATCGCCGCGGGATACGCTTTCGCCGCTTTCCCCTCCGTCACGCCCAGCACGATGTCTTTCGGGCCCAGAAATCTTGCTTGCGATGCGGAAACAAACTGCGGGTGGTCGATCGTCGTGTATGGCAGATTTGCATCCTTCTTGGTGTTTTTCGTCTCCGTGCGTGCCTCCGCTCCGAGGCTGAGCATCACTGCGAGAGCCAGCGCTATCGAAATGATTGCCCCTCCTGCCGGCCAGCCGATTGCCGTATTTTCGTGTTGCATAAACCACCTCGCACCCGCCATTCTAAGCCCATCCAGCCACGCAGATTCGCATTTTCTGGAATTTCATCTGGGTCAGTTTGAATGTTCTTCGCCGTGATACACACAGTCAAAACTCGAACGGACTCGCTGCCGGCATTTCCGGTCTTGGAATCCTCCCGCCTCGCCGGAGATAATCTTCATGCGTAACTCGCCAAGAGGGATCCAATCATGCCTGTTGACTCATCTCTGGATACGGACGTCCTCATTGTCGGCGCCGGGCCCGTCGGACTGTTACTAGCCAACGAATGCGCCCGCCGTGCCATCCGCTACCGCATCGTTGAGACCCGCGCCTCGCAATCGGAGCATTCGAAAGCGCTCGCCGTCTTCCCGCGCACTCTCGAAGTCTTCGACATGGCCGGCGTTGTGGATCCGTTCGTTGAACGCGCCAATCGCGTCACTTGGGCCACCGTAATCTCCCACGATCGCACCATTGCCCGAATACAATTCACGCCAGAGGAAACTCCCTATCCGTTCGTCGCTATGGTGCCGCAGGACGTTACGGAAAAACTCCTCGTCGAAGAACTGCGCCGTAAAAGCGGCGCCGTCGAGTACGAAACCACGTTCGTTTCAGCGGCTCAGCGCGACAAATCCGTGACGGCAACGCTGGACCACAAAGGTGAGCGCACGAATATCACCGCCGCGTTCGTTGTCGGCTGTGACGGCGCCCATAGCGCGGTCCGCCGTCTCTTGAACCTGCCCTTCGAGGGAGCGGAATATCGCGCTTCTTTCATGCTGGCCGATGTCGAGACCAACGAAGCGCTCCCCGCCGACGAGATGCAGTTGTGCCCGCACGAGCACGGCCCCCTCGCTATTTTTCCCATGAGCGCCACTCGCAGGCGCGTCGTAGCCACGATTGAAAATACTGAAGACGACGCCCCTTCGCTGGAGCTTGTTCGCAAGATACTGGTCGCGCGCGCGCCCGGCGGGATCGAAGCGCGGGCCCTTCACTGGAGCAGTTACTTTCGCATCCACCATCGCCAGGTTGCGAAGCTGTGCGTCGGCCGGATGTTCGTCGCTGGAGACGCCGCCCACATCCACAGCCCGTTTGGCGGTCAGGGGATGAACACGGGACTCCAGGACGTTTGGAATTTAGTCTGGAAGCTCGATTTTGCCATCCGCGGATGCGGTGGCAAAAACCTCCTCGATAGTTACACGGCTGAGCGCCGCCCCGTCATCAAGCATGTCATCGACGTCACTGATTTCATGACCAGGGCCATGGGCACGCCGAGCAAATTCGCCCAAGTCGCGCGCAATACAATCATTCCGGTCGTCTCGCGGCTCGCGCCTTTTCAGCACGGTTTTGTGCAGACTCTCTCTGAACTCGGCGTCGCCTATCGCGGCAGCCCCATGGTCGAAGGCCCCGGCGAGCGATATTTCGACGATTCCCTGCGCGGAGGCAGCGGGATCCGCAGCCGCTTTCTGCTCTTGCTTAACGAAAGCGCCGATGCATCAACCGTCGAAGCCGCAAAGCAGCTTTGCGCCTCCTTCCCCGATATCCTGGAATCGCGAGCGGCGCATCGCCCAGGCCTCACGCTCCTTCGTCCAGATGGCTACGTGGCCTTCGCCGTAGATGGCCGCCTCAGACCAACAGCGATCAAAGCAGCGCGTTCCGTCTTAGAGCGTCAACGAAACTAGTGGATTGATTAAAGGTCAGATTCGATGGAAGGGTGGGGTTTCAAGCTGTTTGATCTCAGGACATCCGTTACAGTTTGTATCAGGACATCCGTTACACCGGAGCGGGTAGAGTTTCGTTCCAGGAGGGGCTGGAACGATGCCTTGGCGGAGGACGGATGTGCAGCAAGAA
>JBOGNC010000080.1:0-15261 GCA_050747045.1 Candidatus Acidiferrales bacterium
CGATGGATTCAGCCGCATTGGCCTCCAATACCCAACTGCTGGCGGCCGAGACGGTGGTTTCGTCTTCGAACCACAGGAGCCCAAAGTCGGTGATGCACTCCGGGAAATCCGGCTTGATGACGACGTAACCCGGAATCATGCCGCCGGGAATGAAACTATTGTCCCAGCGATTGTTCGAGTACGTCTTCAGCTTTGAGGCTGTGCCGATTGCCGCAATATACGACACGCTGGAAACCGGATGCGTCCCGAGCAGGTAGTTGGCGGCGCGGAGCGTATATTCTGGGCCCACGATATCCGGAAACGCTTCGTGGAGGAAGTACATCTCAACTCCGAAATTCGCCACCTGCTCGGAGCCGCCCCAAGAGCCCCGTGTGGGTGGTACGCCGAAAGGCGTCGCGGCCAGTTCGCGATTTAACTGAGGGATATAGGCTTGTAGCGCGGCTTTGAACTGGGCCCGGTAGTCAGCATCCAGATAGGGCAGTGCTCGCACCGCTTGCCAGCCACCGAACCCGATCCTCTGCAGCATTGAAGGGAAGATCTTCTCGACGCGTTGTTTGTACGGCTCCGCGCCATTCGTGGCTATCATCAGTTCCAGTGCTGCAGTCCAATCCGGCGAGCCGAAGCGCCCGGCCCCGCGGAAACGACTGGGCCCCGGATGCACTTTCGCGTCGTTCCACAGCTTGATGGCTGTGTCGAGGCACTCCTTCGCCAGTGGGTCGTTCCAACCTTTTAGCACACGGGAGGCCGCAGCCAGCGATGCTGCGGCACCGTATTGCATGCCCACGTTATATTCCGTCCAGGCCCACCGGTCGTCCGGCTTGCCGGAGTAGCTCCCCCGCACTTCGAGTGGTCCAAGTTTTGGGTCGTAAATCCGACCGTCGGTTTGCGAAGCGGCATCGCCTACGAACGTGTATCCCATTAGGTAGGGAGCCTGGATGCCCTCGAATGGGTGCCCGACCGCGTGGACCTGCGCGAGCGTTTGCAGAATGCCGTGCTCCACTTGCTCGACGGCATCCGGGATACCGTCCGGCTGGTGCATTACGACCGTCCGAGCCTTCTCGTTGACTGAGAGTTCGTCCCATTTCATGTGGAACGTGTTATACGCCAGGGACAAATTCTGAATAGTCGCGTACTGACCGAAGGCGTCGTTATCGAAATCGCCTGCGTCGAACCATCCGCCGACGTTCAAACCCGGAATGTGCTCCCCGGCCTTGTAAGGGGAATAGATGTTCGGGCCCGTCTGGTAGCCGTCGAAGTGGGACGTGTTTGGCGGCGCCTGCCGTGCGTCATCCAGATGCGCGACGCCGTGCCACAAATGATACGCATCACGCACGGAAACGTGGTCCATCTGCTCCGCCAGAAATCCATCCAGCGTGGTTTGCCAAGTACTGCCATACACATGTTGCGCGATGGGGAACATCTCCGTGCGCTCGCCGGCGTATTCGATCACGTACAGGCCGGGCTCTTTGACGGAGGAGAAATCGAATTTGGAATAGTCGTAGCGCAGCCACGGCATGGGCCGCGAGACAGACGCTTCAAAGACCTCCTTGTAGGAACCGTCCTCCGAGAGCCGCAGAACTTTTGCGGTCTTCGGCGCGTCGAACTTCGGGTCGAGCTCGATCACGGCGACTTTCGGAAAGTCCGCCGAGTATCCTGCCTGGCTATGCGCGATCATCGGCGGCCGGGTCCAGTTCGGAATGTAGTTCGGCCGGATATGCCATACCACAGTGCCTTGCGTCTTGCCGGGAGGAATCAGTGTGCGGAGCACAAACCAGCCGTTTTGCGCCTTGTCCCGCCCGTCGTAAAGTTGCAGCGGCCCTGTCTCCGAAGTAATGCTGATACGGTCAAGCGGATCTGCCGCCGCCAGCGTCATACTTTTGCCGGTTGCAAAAGGCAGTGGCTGCGTGTAGCCCTTGGCTTTTTGCCACTGCTCCACATACCACACCTGCTGCGGCTCCCCGGGTTTGGGCGGGACCTTGACCATCTGGTCCTCCGGATAACGCGGGAACACGCCGAACGTCTTGTCGTCCACGTCGTAGGATTTGTCCACGTAGATGGAGGGCAAAAACTCCAGATTGAAGCCAGCCCGTCCCACTAGCGACGCTGGCAGCGGCTTATCCAGATTCACGCTCACGCGCACACCACCCGGCTCGCCGGTGACGATCACCTGATAGTTCAATTGGTATGAGGGATAGGAAAGATTGGCGCTGAGGTCGTCTTTGTCCTTATCGGAGCGGTGTCCCTTTAGCTGAGGGATCGCGTCCCACTGCTCCGGCGTGGGCGAGAGACGCACGCTGCCATTCGTGGCGATGCGATGGCCGTGCAGAATGATCTGCATGGCCGCGTCCTTCTGGTCGAAGAAGACGGGACTGTAACTGTCGCTATAAAGCATTATGCTCACGCCGCGTGCATTGAGGTAGCCGCTGTCAGTTACCTTCAGCTGGAGCTGGTCGCCGGACGCCGGCAAAGCCACAAGCAGGGCAGCGAGTAAAATGGTCTTCGGCCCTGCAAACATCGAACGAATGAACATACGGTTGTCTCCGATCCTCAGCGCAGTGCAGTCCATATTTGCGGCGAGCTGCTGCGAGAGAAACTTATTGAGGAAGCCAACGTGATTGTTGCGCGCCGGTTTGTGCCACGTCGTGGATGTCTTTCGCTACCTCTTGGTTTCCGCCTTCGCTATTCCGGATTCAGCCAGCGGCGCCATAGTAGCGTACCCGGTCGCCGACGGATGCACGCCGTCCGGGCTCAACGCGCGCGATAGGCCGCCAGCCGGGTCCTTCATAGCCGAGAAGTAATCGACGTACACGTAGCCTTTATCCGCCGCGTAATCCTTGATCAGCTTGTTTAGCGCCGCGATTCTAGGCGCGGGATCCTGCAATTCGGGATGCCACGGAAAACGAACCGAGGGCAACACCGAACATAGCACCACGCCGACGTCGTTGCTCCTCGCGAGTTGGGCCATCGATATCAGGTTGCCTTCAACCTGCCCCAGCGTCACGACGCCGGTGTTCTCGGCCAAATCGTTGGTCCCAGCCAGGATTACTACCACCTTCGGTTTAAGATCAATCACGTCCTGGCGAAACCGTAGGAGTATTTGCGATGATGTCTGCCCGCTGATGCCTCTGTTGATATACGGCTTGCCGGGAAAGGACTTTTGAAGGTTCCAGCCTTCCGTAATCGAGTCGCCCATGAAGACGACGCGATCTTCACCTGCCGTAGGCGGGCCGAGCTTTAAGTCCTCTTCGCGGAAGTGTGCAAGATCAGCGAAATCGAACAGCAGCCTGTGGTCGAAATCAGTCCAATACGCGCCCTTCTGCCAGGACGGAGCGGTTACTGTGACCGGCCCTTCCGTCTGCGGCACGGCTCGCGGTTGCTGGGCCAGAAGCGGGACAGCGAAGAAAGTGCCAAAACCTGCGCAAAGTATAAGAAAACTTCGCAGGCTCATTCGATTCATGGGAACGCCTCCATGCGGTTTTGCAGTTTTTCACGTCAATACGGTTCGGTTAACCTACCGGCGTGCCATTCTAGCGCGCCACGCTGTTGCCGTTTCTCTTGCCGTCCAATTCCTGCGAATGTCCGCGACGGACGTCGCGTCTCAGGACTTGGACAAAACTCCTGCGTCAACGCTTCGGCCAACTTCTCCATGCGAAAAAAACCTCGCGTTCGCCGGTGTGGTGTCCAAAATCGAAGAGCGTTGAAAGTGTCACACGTTCGCAGCACCAGTGCATTCTAAGCCCCGGAGCCGCAGGAAGCGCAAGGCAGTAATTATCAAAAGTAGTGACCGCGGTCGTAAGGCACCAGATCGCGCGTGCGCTAAGGAGCGCCCGCACACTGAGCGATTAGCTGTTCAGGAGACTGAAATGTGAGTGCTGTGTCGCTATAAGTCGGGGGAACGGCCCGCGAATTGAAGTGATCGATTGATCGGCGTCTTTATTTGCCTACGCTCAGCGGCAGGTTTGAACGCGCGAACAATATCAGACCTTCGCACTCAGAGAAATTCAATCCGCTAAGGGATGCTTATTTGAATGCCGCCGCATTCGCCGGTCTCGAAGCTAAAGTTAATTAGACCTGCCGTTTTTCGTGGAATTTTGAGCACTGGCGGAGAGGGGGGGATTCGAACCCCCGGTACCGGTTTTAGCCAGTACAACGGTTTAGCAAACCGCCGCCTTCAGCCTCTCGGCCACCTCTCCGCGGCAATCGATCAGGTCAGGTATGTTGCGCCGGTAGTATAGCACCAACACTCTATCTCCGCCCGCTCAGCACTCCTGCGTTGAACTAACTCGTGATTCCACTTCGCAGTGGCGCATGGTCACTCGAAGTTCGGCCGAGTTGGCGTTCCCATCTAAACTAAGACGGCCTCACTCTCTCGAAACTTCGAGGAAATGAGGCCGTCTGACTTCTGCTCCCGATCGTCCCCAGAGCGCCGTTTTGCGCCCGGGTGTGTGTTTCCGGGTCGAACCTAGAACAAAAACTTCAATCCGAACTGGAACACGCGCGGCGTCACCGACGTTGACTGAATGATGGCAAACGTCGATGGCGTGTTTATGTCGTTTCCAGGCGGGTTAAATTGGGCGTGATTGAACACGTTGAATGCATCCAAGTGGAACTCCAGCGACGTCCCCTCGGTGATCTTCGTGTTCTTGATCAGGGACATATCGAAATTAAACTGCCCAGGTCCCAAAATGGTACCGATTCCCGAATTGCCGTAGCCCGTGCCAGCGTTCACGTACGTTGCCCCGGCGCTCCCGCACGGTGCCGATGACGACCCGGCAGGATTGAAAACGCCCCCGATACAGTACGGCGAACTGGCCGGAAGCGGGGCATAAGGCCCGCTCCCCGTGGCGGATAGCGAGATGAAGGCAGACGGGTTCACCCAGTAATTTCCTGGAGTCGCTCTTTTCGCGCTGCTTCCAGACGTGGCGATAGCGATACCTGACTGGCAGTTTCCAGTGCTCGCACTGCAGTTGATCGGGTCTACTAGAGCTGCCCTTGAGGTGCCTGCTCCATAGATTGTCGCTCCGCCGCCGTCCTGAATCCAGAACGGCAAACCGTCCTGAATCGTGGTCACGCCGGAAACGCTCCATCCACCGAACGCCTTCCCGGTGAAACCATGCGTATTCTTGTAGGGAAGGTCGTACACGTAAGAAATCACCGCTCGCTGCGGGCGGTTGTACGACGCCAGCCCGTATTGCTGGGCCATGTTGAGCGGATTGTTGCTGGTGGCAGCCCCGAAGATCACTTCTCCCGGAGGCTGGATACCGCTGCCAGCGGCGGACGTGTTGATGTTCGTAAACTCCTTGCTCCATGTGTAAGCAAACTGCACCAGCAATCCCGCCGCAAACTGATGACGCAGCTGAGCCTGTAAGCTGTTATAGAGCGAGTCGCCGTAAGTGTTGGTACTCGCATCCCCCCCAGGGGCGAAGCCTAGATAGCTTACGCGCTCGTTGATGTTTGTTGTGCCAGCGCCGATCGTGTTGGCCGTGATTGGATCGGGGTTGGCCGAGTCGTTGTACGGCAGCGAGGACAGAACCATCTGCTCGTTCTGTAGTCCGGAGTTGACTGTCGGTTCGTTCGGCGCTCCGGCAACTAAGTGAGCAACGTTGATCGTCTGCGACCAGTCGTAAAGATGGGTGCCGTGGCTGCCAACGTATCCGACGTCCAAGATCCAGTTCCGAGGCAATTGATACTGCAGGTCGAGACTATATTCCTGCACCAGCGGAAGGCGGCTGCCCATCTGCGCTGCGTCGGAAGTATATCCAAACCCCGAGGAGCAGATTCCGACACCCGTGGGATGGTTCAGAGTCGGTGAGGTCGGGCAGGGCGCTCCGTTAAAGCTGGCACCCTCGAACATGTAGCGTGGCGTCCAGACCAGTGGACCAGCGCCGGCATACCAGGGATCGTGCAGCGTATTCGCTTCGCTCTGGGGCGACGAACCGGATGCCGCTCCGGAATAAGGAGGCAGGTTCAACTGGTTGTCGATCAGCAGGTTTCCGTAGATAGTATCCCAGAACCATCCATAGCCTGCTCGCACGACGAATTTGTCGCCGAACGGCTGCCACGCCAATCCCAACCTCGGAGCAAAATTGTGCAGCGGTGTGCCCGGCAGCAACGTTTTGTTACTGTTTACGAGCACGCCACTCGCGCCGCCCGGCGCCGTCAGACCGAAAGTCGAGACAGCAAAGTTTGACGGGACTATAAATCCCGCCAGCGTTCCCGTCGAATTGAGCGCGCTGAATGCCGACCCGGTGTTGACTTTGGCAAGTTGGTTATTCCAAACGTTGGAAAATTCTCCGCTGACGTCATCCGGGAAGCCGGAATATTCCCAGCGCACGCCCAGGTTCAAGGTAAGCCTTGAGCTCACTTTAAAATCGTCCTGAACGTATGCGTCGAACTCGTTGATCCGGTTATAGTGGGTCAATGGGCCCTTCAGACCGAAGCCCAATGCAATACCGCCAGTCGGTGTCTGTGGAGTGCCATCGCTGTAAGTCGGATCCTGTGCATTCACGCCCGAGCTGCTCGTCAAGAAGTCGGCCGTGCTGTACATCAGCAGTTCGCCGCGACCCGACGCGGGAATCGTGTTGTTGTAGTCGACGCGCTGGCCTTCAAATGCCGCACGAATCGAGTGTCTTCCGTGATTCCAGGAGACTTGATCCCCAAACTGGAACGTGTCGATGAAGTTGCTCGAAATCATCGAAAAGTTTCCACCTTGGCTCCACGCCGCTCCGCCAATTCCCAAGATGTCGAGCATCGGAGGCTCTTCCATCTCGCTAAAGCGCTTGGCAAGTGCTGGCGTGGAAATCGTTCCGCAAGGCGCCCCGTTGTTCACCAAAGGCACAATCGCGCCGCCGTTCGGCAGCGAGCAAGTGTTAATGCTGGCGTTTGGATCGGTGTTATTTTCGACGTCCCGATGAAACGAGAACCGCGCTTGGTTGACGAAGTTGGGCGTCAACACCGACTGCAACTCCAGCGATGCCACGTGGTTGCCGTAATAGGCGTTAATGGGAGCGCCGGGGTTGCAGTTGTTCACCAGAATGAAGCAATTAAACGTCTCGTCTTCCGGATCCCGCTGGTACATGTAGCGGACGTAAAGCGAATGCTTCGAGTTAATCACATATTCGGAATTCGCTATGTATTGATTCTCACTTACGCGAGTCGGATCCGAGATCGCTAGCGTGCATCCCGCCAATCCGCAGGACTGCGGGGCGCTGGCGAAGTAAAACCCGTTATTATAACCTCCCTTGGTAACCCCTTTTGCTTGCAACATTGAGATTGCTGTGTTGCTGATGTTCGACCCATCAGCCGCCACGGTTTGTCCTGTGCCGCCTAAAAACCCCGGAAATGCAGCCTGGCCGCCAAACGCTGTGCCAAGGTAGGCCCGGTAAGCGGCAACGTTGTTGGTGCAGCGCAAGTCGCTGCAGGCGCCGCTCTGAAAATCCGCGTAATCGTCCCAGGGCACCAATTGAACGGCCGATTCATAACCGGAAGCGAAGCCGCTCGTGCCGATTCCGTTGACCTGGCGAATTCCCTGGTACGATCCGAAGAAGAACAGTTTGTCCTTCTTAATCGGACCACCGAAAGTGAACCCAAACGTATTCTGCTTAAGAGTCTGTGGAGTGTTTACGCCGCTGCCGCCGGCCGCGGTGTCTAGCTCACTGTGCTTGTAGAAGAAATCATTGCCGTTGAAAAAGTTGTTGCGATTAAATTCCCATGCGTCGCCGTGAAATTGGTTCGTGCCGGTCTTTGTGACCACATCCACGTTGGCGCCAGGATTGCGTCCCGAGCTAGCATCGTATTGTGATGTCTGTACTTTGAACTCTTGGATAGCATCCGGGTTCGGAATGGCGATGCCAGGAAAGCTGCCTTCTTGCGCCGCCATGCCGCTGACGTAGTTGACTACCGAAGACCCATCCATCGAGTAGTTGTTCTCGTTCGCCGTAGAGCCATTCGCGCTCACGTCCTGTGTTCCGTTGCCGATCGCCGAAGCGGTCGCGGCGTTCGCTACTACGCCGGGCGAAAGGCTGATCACTTGCGTGTAATTGCGAGATACGAGAGGCAGCTTCGTAATTTCCTGCCCCGTTACAACACCTCCGTTAGCCACCGTCTGCGTTTGCAAAGCTTGCGTGGTTGCCTCGACGGTTACCTTCTGCGTTTGTTCGCCAACCTCCAGCTTGCGATTCAGCACGGGAGTTTCTGCCACGTTGACGGTCACCGAAGAAACGGTAGACGTTTTAAACCCGGTGGCGCTAAATGTCGCCGAAAAATCACCCGGAGGCAGTAATCCAAATTTGTACGAACCGTTCGCGTCAGTTGTGGCCGTACGCGTCTGGCCCGTGGCAAGACTCGTGATCGTCACAGTCGCACCCGCGATCACGGCGCCAGTCTGATCGGTCACCGTCCCGGTTATTGCGCCAGTGCTTGAGCTCTGCGCCAGAAGCTGCGGCGCGCCAATTGCAAACAGTCCCGCCGCGAGAAACAACGCCAAAAGCAAACGAATTGACTTCATCTTTCCCCCTTGACTCGTGGCCCGCCTAGCGGACCTTGGAAATCTCTAAAACCTGTAGGTTTTGTTCAAATGGATTCGCACACGCAGGCTCAGTCGCTCACTCGCCGGAAGCCAATGGAAATCCTGTTTACGTTGATGGACCCACCCCAAAACCCGTAAATCCAACCGCACACCTCACCCGGAGACACTACACAAGAATTTCTAATGTATGTCCATTGCTTATTTTGGGCGATTCTGTGACACAATACGCAAATGCGCTGGACTGGCTAATCTGAATGAGAAAAATCGAGGGTCTGGGGTCATGGGCGGAACTGGGACACGAATATGGAACTGCGTCAGCTTCGATATTTTATTGCGGTAGCCGAACACCTTAGCTATTCGAAGGCGGCAAAGGAGTTGCACATCTCCGTTTCGCCATTGAGCCGGCAAATCCGGCAGCTCGAGGATGAGTTCGGGGTGCGGTTGTTCGTGCGCGACCGGCGTCGGGTAACGTTGAGCGGCGCGGGGCGGCTATTTCTAAAGGAAGCGAAATCGCTCCTCAAACATACGGCGAACGTATCCGAACAATTGCGCCTGGCGAAAGCCGGCGAACTGGGCGTCGTGCGCGCGGGAGTGGGGCTGCATCTCGGCGATACTGTCGGCAGCATCGTGATGGAGCATTCAAAGCGCCACGCCACCGTGGAAGTGCAGTGCCAAGGCATTTTCTCGACGTTGCAAAACGCGGCGCTGCGCGAAAGCCAAATCGACGTGGGTTTTTTGCGGCCGCCCGTGGATTCGGTGCTCGCCTCGGAGGTTCTCTACGAAGAGCGGTTGGTTGTGCTGATGGGTAAGACGAATCCCCTGGCAAAACGCAGATCGGTGCGCATGACGGATCTCGCGGACGAGACGTTGTTTCTGCCCGATCGCAAAGTGGGCAGTGGGCTGCAGGATATTACGCTCGGACTATACGCGAAGGCCGGCATCGACCCGCGCATTAGTTCGCTGGCCGCCGATCCGGGATCGCACGGCGAAGTGCACAAAGTACTTCTCGCGACAAACAAAGGAATTTTCATTGTTGGCGACGAAATCAGCACGCGCGCAGACAATGGAAACGTGGCGGCGGCAATTCCGATCGAGGATCCTGGCGCGAAAATCGAGGTGTCCATCGCGTGGCGCAAAACCGAAAAATCGGCAACGGTGCTGGCGTTTGTGGATACGGCCCGGCAACTGTTCGCTGAATCGGCCACAGTGCGCACGGCAAGCTGCGGGTCCTCCAAAATCGCCGCTGAAGGGCGTTAGTTGTAATAGCGCGGTGATTTCTTCAGCTTGGCGTTGGCGATGAAATCGTGTTCGATCCAAAGCTGCGCGCCGGTTTTCTTGATGTAGGCCTCGATCATGGCGCGGCTGGCGAGTGATTCCTGCCTGTTGTACTCAAACGAAGGCACGTGATTGGTGAAGCGCTCCTCTGGGAAATGATATAGGTCGCCGGCGACGACCACGGTGCCAGTGTTCGCCAATTTCACGATTAGCACCTGATGGCCGGGAGTATGGCCGGCGCGAACTTGATGATCACTTTACCGTCGCCGAAAACGTCGTACTCGTCTTGTTTGATGATGATGGTCTTGCTGTTTCTCAGCGCCGAGAATTCAGAAGGAGCGATGATGGCTCCGGGCTTAGGCGCAAACATCGCGTCGCGCTCCACTTTGCGCACCAGCCATGTGGAACCGGCAAACTCGTTGGCGTTGGCGGTGTGGTCGGCGTGATAGTGCGACATTGCGAGATAGGTAATGTCCGAAGGCTGATAGCCGATCTGCGCGAGCTGCGACTTTAACGTGCGCGTGGCGGTGAAGTAGCTTTGCGTCACGGGCTTGCCGTCGCCTTTGAAGGCGGTGTCCGGAACGGCGCCAACGTCCCACATCAGCGTGCCCTTCGGATCGGCGATCAAGTAACACGGCACGGCCATTTCCGTGGTTTTCACCTGGTCTTTGGTAAAGCCGAATAGGTTAGGATCGAGACCCTTGATCACACCGCAGTCGAATACGTAAAGACGGACGGATTTTGGCGGGCGCGGCGGACGATGTTGCGCCGCGCTGAGCGAAGCAGACGCAAGCGCGACAACGGCAGCAAACGACAAGATGGCAGTGGTATAACTCCGGCCGACCGCTTTTCCCTCTATCACGCTCATCGCGGCCCCTCTTTCAGAACGTGCATTCGCGGCACTCATCATCCCCACACGGTGCGCGCGGTATCGGCGACGAGCGCGAGTTTGCGCCATTGGGCGTCCGTTGACAAGAAATTGCCAGCGGCAACCGAGGCGAAGCCGCACTGAGTGCTGAGCGCGAGATTTTCGAGCGAGACAAATTTAGCGGCTTCGTCGATGCGGCGGCGGAGCGCGTCCTGCGATTCGAGCTTGGGCTCTTTGGTGGTGACAAGCCCGAGGACGATGGTTTTGCCGCGTGGTGCGAAGCGCAGCGGCTCGAAGCCGCCGGCGCGTTCGCTATCGTATTCGAGGAGGAAGTTATCGACGTCAAGTTCGTTGAAAAGCTTTTCGGCGACGGTGTCGTAACCTCCCTCGGTGTACCAGCGGCTGCGGCTGTTGCCGCGGCAGATGTGCACGGCGAGCGTGACATGGTCGCGCGGAGCATTTTCCAGCGCGGAATTGTCTCCAGCAACGGCGCTACTGAACTCTTCGTCCGGATCGATGCCGGCAGCGCGCATGCGATCTCGCTGCGCGGGATCGAGATAGTGTGAATAGTAGGGCGCATCGAATTGAATGTAAGTGATGCCTTGCTGCACGAGCCATTGCACTTCATCGCGCACGATTTCGACGATTTCGCTGAGCAAATCGGCGTGCGTGGGATAGAAGCGGTCCGTAATGCCGGGCTTGTAACTGGCGACCATGAAATTCGAAGGCGCGGGCAAAGTAATCTTGTACCCGCCGGGCGCGGATTTTTTAAGCAGCGGAATTTCGTGCGCGGTCAGCTTGCGCAGCTTGCGCAATTTCGCGCCCACCACTTGGGCGGTGCTGCCTTCGGCGCCGCCGCCGGGCCCTTTCCAATCGAGGATCACTTTGTCTGGGGCGAAACCCTCGACGGAATCAGCCATGTCCGTGAGCCAGGAGCCGCGGCGAAGTTCGCCGTCGGTGAAAATGCTGATTCCGGATTCGCGCTGTCCTTCAAAGGCGTCGAGTATCGCGCGATCTTCGATCAAGCGGAGTTCTTCGAGCGGGAGATTGC
Source organism: Candidatus Acidiferrales bacterium (assembly GCA_050747045.1). Taxonomy (GTDB): domain Bacteria; phylum Acidobacteriota; class Terriglobia; order Acidiferrales; family UBA7541; genus Palsa-295. The sequence continues at coordinate 11,722 of JBOGNC010000080.1, forward strand.
CTGCCGAGCATGCAGCGCGGGCTTGAAGAAGCTCAGGCGGACGGAGTAGGCTGCCCACATTTTCCGCGCGAAATTTCTGCGGCATCGGATTGGCGATTATACGCTCGCGGGAGAGTTCGAGACGCATATTCGCAGGTGACGGGACGTTCCGCCCTGGAGTGCACCAAGTTGTTTGTTTTCTATCACTTACGTGCGCGCAGGGTAGATTGACCGTTCCGCCCCTGGACAGCCGTGATCGGTGAGCAGTTACCAGCGGGTGGTGAGAATCGAATACGAAGTTGGCGCTTGAACGTGCGAGGAGAGTGTAGCGATCTGGGAGGTCACCGGCGTTGTGTTTGCAACGACTTACGATGCGTTCTATGCGAACGTGTAGCGATCTGCCGCAGCCAGGGTTTCGATGGCTTTTGGCACAACTTCCAACTGCTTCGGGCAGTAGTTCCATCGCTTCTCCCGTCGGCCCGGAGAGACACGGGCCGCCCGTGCCGCCGACCGCGCCTACTCGCGTGTCCCCCGCTCAGTAGTTTCGCGCGGGCCGCTAAAAACGATTGAAGGTAGCATGGATTGAATCGTTCGTTAGCGGCAATCGTGACTTGCTCGCACTTCCGAGCAGAGCATGTGGTAGTCGTTTTTTTGTGTATCGTGAAATGTCTCGAGCCCGATCTTCGGAGAGAAATATCTGCTTAAGACTCGCCGGAAGCGGTTCGATCCTCCCCAAGGGCCTCAGGTACCGCGAGGAGAGGCGGGAGCCAATTAGGAAGTTAATTGGGAGGAAGCGAAGAGGATGCGCTAGTCGCGTGGGCGATTCGGCTTGTGCGGCGCACGGGGACGACAGAGTGCACCTGGCATTCCCGGCGTGCGGTTCTTCGGTTGAACTTCACGCACCTGTTGACACCTGCGATAACCCTTGCGTACTATGCGCGCAGCGAGTGTGTCGTCCCAGCGCAGAAATGGTGCCGGGCGCTCATTGTGTCACACGGACGCGGTTCCCCACCGCGATCGAGGAGAGGAAAATGAAGACGACGATTCGGGCCCTGGCATTTCTATTCGTGTGTGTCTTGATCGGAATACTTGCGGCAACGCCACAAACCAAAGCACAAGATTCGAATGCGCAAGGAGCGGCCGCTGCTCCAGCAGCAGCGCCAGCCGCACAACCGCAGGGACGCAAAAAGCGCGTGGCGGTGTTTGATTTCGACTACGCCACGGTGCAGACGAATTCCTCGGCGGTTTTCGGAACGAATGTGGACGTGGGGAAAGGCATCAGCGATCTGCTGGTGAAATATCTGGTGCAGGACGGAACGTATTCGGTGATCGAGCGGCAGCAGATGGACAAGATTCTGGCGGAGCAGAATTTTTCGAATAGCGATCGCGCGAATCCGGCGTCAGCAGCGAAGCTGGGGAAGCTGCTGGGGGTGGACGCCATCATCGTGGGCGCGGTGACGCAGTTCGGAAACGACAACAAGAACCAGAACGTCGGCGGCGGAGGCGGCGGCTTTGGCGGATTCGGCATCGGCGGATTTTCGCACAAGAAATCGAAGGCGGTGGTGACTCTGGACGCGCGCATCGTGAATATCGACACGGCGGAAATCATGGCGGTGGCGGACGGGCACGGCGAATCGTCGCGCTCGAGCATCGGATTGCTGGGCGGCGGCGGGAACTGGCACGGATGGGGCGGAGGGGCCGTCGATTTCGGATCGAGCGATTTTCAGCAGACGATCATCGGCGAGGCGATAAAGGCCGCCGTGGAACAGATGAGCCAGGGGCTGATTCAAGACGCGCCGAAAGTGGAAGTGCGCACGGTGATGGTGGAAGGGCTGGTGGCGGCGGTGGTGAGCGGGCAGGTGGTGTTGAACGTGGGCAAGAAGGACGGAGTGAAAGTGGGCGACCAGCTTTCCATCGAGCGCGTGACGATGGAGATCAAAGACCCGTCGACAGGGAAGGTGATACGACGGATGACAACTCCGGTGGGAGTGGTGCGGGTGACGGACGTGGACGATGTGTCGGCGGTGACGGCTCCGGTGTCTGGAACTGGCTTCAAGGTGGGGGATGAAGCGAAGACGGTGACGCAGTAGAAGGAACTGTCTGCTTCATACACCAGGAAGCCCGGCGCGATTGGCGCTTGCGGCATTGTGGCCTCGGCATGGCCGCGCGATAATCGATGCGATCAGGGTGATGCATGGGCGGACCAAAGCTGGGCTCTCCATTTCCGACGGCAACGCCTCCGCGCGACGATCGAGAGACGGCAGCGATTGAGTTCGTGCAGGAGCAGGTGCCCGGCGAAGTGGAGCTGGACGCCGTCGTTCGTGCGCAGGCTTCCGCGCCGCAAGTCGTGGCAAGGATGGTCGCACTTGAGAACTGCGTTTGGTCTCTAGCAAGCTTGCTGCTGTCGCTTCCCGCTGAAACGCGCGAGAAGATCGGCGCTCGAGCGCCACTGGAAGCCGCGAAAGCGCTGCTTCTGAAAAGTATTGTGCTCGACCACAACATCGCATTACCGGAAGCAGAGCGTCCTGCCGAAGCTGGACACGATCCCAACAACACGCTGTTTCCCCAGTAGATCGCTGCGCGCGGCACACGCTGAGCGGTCGTCTTAGTGGGCGGACCACTCCATGGGCAGGCCGACGTAGTTTTCGGCGAGGGATTGCGCGGCGACGCGGGAGCTGGTGACGTAGTCGAGTTCGGCGAGCTGTCGGCGGCGATCGAAGGAGTTTTCGCTATCGAAGCGGTGCAGCATGGACGTCATCCACCAGGAGAAGCGCTGCACTTTCCAGACGCGGCGCAGGCAGATAGCAGAATAGTTGTCGAGCAGGTCGCGCTTGCCGGAGTGGTAGAACTCAGCGAGAGCGCGGGCCAGCACGCGCACGTCGGTGACCGCGAGATTCATTCCTTTCGCGCCGGTGGGCGGCACGATGTGCGCGGCGTCTCCGGCGAGAAAGAGGCGCCCGTATTGCATGGGCTCGGCGACGAAGCTGCGCATGCCGGTAACGCCCTTCTGCAACACCGGACCTTCCGTCAATTTCCAATCGCCGTCGGCGCTGGCGAGGCGTTTGTGCAGCTCCTGCCAGATGCGCTCGTCGGGCCACTCGTTGATTTCCTCTTCGGGCGAGCACTGGATGTAGAGGCGGCTCAGCGTGGGCGAGCGCATGCTTAACAGGGCGAAGCCGCGTTCGTGATAGGTGTAGATCAGCTCGTCATTCGATGGAGGCGCTTCGGCGAGAATGCCGAGCCAGCCGAAGGGATACACGCGGTCGTAAATGGTAAGCGCGGATTCGGGGATCGACGGACGGCAGACGCCGTGGAAACCGTCGCAGCCGGCGATGAAATCACAATGAAGTTCGTAGGGCTCGCCTTCGCAGCAAAAGTGGATTTTCGGAAGCAGGCTGGGATGCGGGCCGAGAGTGGTGTCAGCGAATTCGTCGATCGACGCGCCTTCGGCTTCGTAAAAGATGCGGCCGCCGGCCGCGAGGCGCGCGTCGGCGAGATCGGCGGTGACGTGGTTCTGGCCGTAGATAGTGACGCCTTTGCCTCCGGCAAGTTCCTTAAAAT
>JBOGNC010000081.1:0-15142 GCA_050747045.1 Candidatus Acidiferrales bacterium
ACGGCCGCTGGCTGATCGCTCCTAAGGCGAAGGCGAGAACGAAGCGCAGATACCGGCCAGACACGTTGATACTCGAAACGGAATTCGTGACCGCCGAAGGTTCGGCACTGCTAACGGATTTCATGCCGCTGAATACCTCAAAGCCGAAGATCATTCGCGTGGTGCGCGGCCTACGCGGCAAAGTGCATATGCAGACGGAGCTGATCATCCGGTTCGACTTTGGCCGCACCGTGCCATGGGTAACGCGGCGGAAGGCCGCCATGGTCGCCGTTGCGGGACCGCACCTGCTGGCGCTCTGGACCCCGGTGCGAATGGAAGGCAAGGACCTGCGCACGGTGGGCGATTTTACGGTGACCGCCGGAAAGACGATCCCGTTCGTGATGGAGTATGGAAGCTCGTACGAACCGCTTCCCTCCAGAATTAACTGGGAAAAAGCCCTCAAAAAGACCGAAAAGTCTTGGAGCCGATGGACCTCCAGGCGGAAGTACGACGGGCCGTGGGCGATCGCGCTGAAACGCTCGCTGATCACGGTGAAAGCGTTGACCTATGCGCCGACGGGAGGAATCATCGCGGCGCCGACCGCTTCCCTGCCAGAACAGCTGGGCGGACCGCTCAACTGGGATTACCGGTTCTGCTGGGTACGCGACGCGACGTTTACGCTGCTGGCCATGATCCACGCCGGTTACCACACCGAAGCAAAATGCTGGAAGGAATGGCTCAAACGTGCTGTGGCCGGAAGCTTCGACCAACTGCAGACGCTCTATGGAGTCGCGGGCGAGCGGAGGCTAGTGGAATGGGAGGCCGATTGGCTGCCAGGGTACGAAGGTTCCGTCCCGGTGCGGATCGGAAACGCTGCCAGCGAACAACTGCAGCTTGATGTCTACGGCGAACTCGCGGATTGCTTGCACCAGGCGCGCGGGGCCCGAATCGGAGATCACGACCGCGAAGGATTCAGTCTGCAAATCGAGCTGCTCGATCAACTGGAAAAAATCTGGTGCGAGCCGGACAACGGCATTTGGGAGGTTCGCGGGAAAAAGCAGCAATTCACGCATTCGAAAATGATGGCGTGGGTAGCCTTTGACCGGACGATCAAATCAGCGGAAATGTTTAAGATGGCAGGGCCCGTAGCTAAATGGAAAACGTTGCGAGAGGAAATTCACGACGACGTTTGCCGGCGAGGATTTAACAAGAAATTAGGAGCGTTCGTGCAGACGTATGGGTCTAAGCGGCTTGATGCCAGCCTGCTGCTCATGCCTCTGGTGGGCTTTCTTCCCGCGAATGATCCGCGCGTGCTAGGCACGGTAAAGCAAATCGAAAAGCGATTGATTCGCGAGGGCTTGGTGTTGCGGTACGAAGTTCCAAAGAAGAAGGACGGATCGGCGGGAGAAGGCGCGTTTCTGCCGTGCAGCTTTTGGCTGGCGGACAATTACGAGCTGATGGGCCGCCACGAAGAAGCGAAAAAGTTGCTGCAGCGGCTGCTGGGATTGTGTAACGACGTGGGGTTGCTGGCCGAGGAGTACGATTTCGAAAAGCAGCGGCTGCTGGGAAATTTTCCGCAGGCGTTCACTCACTTGGCGCAAATTAATACGATACTCAACCTGAACGCGGCTGAAGGTGGCCCGGCGCATAAACGATCGGCCCGGCGTTCGGGAATCTCCCTAAAGGAACAGAAAGTGCGGGCCGCCAGGCTGCGCGGAGGTCACCGAAGTCTCGTCAGCACCGCGGAGAAGAAGCCATCGGTGCCCTGAGCGGCCGGCGACGTGCGAAAGAATCCGTTCGCGTCAAAAAGCGCCGTCGCTGCGATTCCAGGAGCGAGACTCGGCGCGACAATCTGCGCGGATTCCTCGGAAGTGACCAATCGAACTGAAGTGTCGGAAGCCAAAACTTCAGCTACCACTAGTTCGTTTTCCTCGGGTTCCATCGAGCAAGTGGAGTAAACCAGCCGGCCGCCGGGCGCGACTTGTGCAAGCGCGATTTGAAGTAGTTTGACCTGCAGAGCATGAAATTCGACGAGCTGTTCTGGCTTGAGCCGCCACCGAATTTCCGGATGGCGCGCCAGTGTGCCGGTGCCGGAGCACGGCGCATCCACAAGGATGCGGTCGAAAAAAGCAGCGAATGGAAGCGGCTGAGCGGCGTCGAGCGCGACCAGATCGACTGCGGCTGCGTAATTTTGTGGCTCTCCTGAGTGTGCTTCTGAGTGCCCAGTGCTGCCCTCCGCACGCTCAGCCGCAGCCATTCCTAGTCGAGTTAATTGGACCTGCATGGAGCGAAGCCGGTGCTCGTGCAGTTCTCCAGCAACAACCAATCCATTCGGGCCAGCGGCCCGTGCGAGCGCGAATGTTTTTCCCCCTGGTGCCGCGCAGAGGTCGAGCACGCGATCGCCGGGACGGACCCCGAGAAGCAGCGGAACGGTTTGCGAGGCTTCGTCCTGAATGGAAATGCGACCGGAGCGGAAAGCCTCGGTTCGAGCGATGCTTCCGCCATTCGCGCTGAATGCATTTTTCAGTAGGCGGCCCTGCTCGATCGCCAAGCCAGAAGATTTCAGCGAGTGGAGAATTTCGTCGTGGCGATCGCTACCGTGAATCGCGAACGAAACCCGAGGCGCGCGATTGTTCGCTTCGAGCAACGCCGTGGTAGCGGTCTCGTCAAAGCGCGCAAGCCAGCGTTCGACCACCCATATTGGATGCGATTGCAAGATACCAAGCCGTTCGGCGAGGGATACGCTCTGTGCCAGGACGCTTTCGATCGGCGATTTTGCAGACGCCGAAGCACGGCGAAGCACGGCATTAACCAGCGACGCCGTCGACGTTTTGCGGGCGCGCTTTACCAGCTCGACAGATTCGTTTACCGCGGCACTTGCGGGAATTTTCTCGAGGAATCGCAACTGGTAAAGACCAATCCGCAGCGCAATCGCGACCGCGACGTCCAGTCGCGCGACGGGCTTTTTCAGTTGGCGATCGAGCAAAAAGTCCAGCAGACGCCGCCAGCGGAGCACCCCCAAAGTGATCTCGGTTGTCAGCGCGGCATCTGCTGGCTTTACATCGGGCGTGAGCGCCGAGTGCAGCAGCTCACTCGCGTAGGCGGAGTCGGATTCGACGCGCAGCAGCACATCGAAAGCAATTCTTCTGGCGATGCTGACGGGCATAGCTTTCCATCAAAGCACAGGATCAATTGCAGGAGAAGCATATGTGCCGGACGCTAGCAACGACAATGGCTGGATAAAACTTGGGCGGCAGCTGCAGCGCGTGTCGTGCTAGGAACCGAATCGATCGGAAGGCGTCAACCGGGCGCCATTCGCAAATTCGTGAGCGGAAACGCGCTTGCGGCCCTCCAGTTGAACGAATGTAAGCACCAGCGCGCCGGAACCGCAGCGCACGTATATCACATCGTCGCGCACCTGAATTGTGCCATGCCCGGAAGCAGGCGCAGCGGCTGGCTTCGGCGTGAGAAAGCCGACATCTTGCGGCGACCGCGGGAAATCCTCACGCGATAGGGGCCGGCCCCAAATGCGGCAGCTCTTGCCGCGAAAGGTGGTGAAGGCACCGGGCCAAGGATCAAGACCGCGGATGCGATTGTAAATATACGCAGCGGAAAGCTGCCAATCGATAAAGCCGTCCACTTTTTCCAGTGGCGGCGCGTAACTGGCTTTGCCATTGTCCTGCGGTGTAGGCGTGAGTTCGCCCTGGTCGAGCATTCGCAGCGTATCGACCATCAGCGGCGCTCCGGCTTTCGCAAGCAGGGCGCCTAGCTCCGAGGCGGTCTCATCGCCCCCAATTTCCGTTTTATAGCGCAGCAGAATCGCGCCAGTATCCAAGCCCGCGTCGATTTGCATTGTCGTCACGCCGGTATGGCTTTCGCCATTGAGGATGGCCCAATTGATCGGCGCGGCGCCGCGATATTTTGGCAGAAGCGAAGCGTGCAAATTGATCCATCCGAGGCGCGGAATATCGATCAGGCGCTGCGGGATGATTTGGCCATAGGCAATGATCACCACGGCGCCCGGCGCGAGCCGTTGAAAGTAGTCGAAGGCAGCGTCTGATTTGATTTTCTCCGGCTGATAAATCTCAAGGCCGAGTTCGAGCGCAGCGGTTTTAATCGCTGGAAACGCTAGTTCGTGTCCGCGGTCGCGCGGGCGGTCCGGCTGGGTGATCACACCAACGATTTCAAAATCGGATCGCGCTTTCAGATGGCGAAGGGACGGGACTGCAAACGCGGGGGTGCCGCAGAAAACGATGCGCAGCGGCACGCCCTGCCTACCACTCGCCGGCTTTTTTCAGCTTGCGAATTTTGCGCTTGATCAAGTCGCGTTTGAGAATGCTCAAATGGTTGATGAACAAAATGCCGTCGAGGTGGTCGATTTCATGGCAAAACGCGCGCGCCAGCAGACCCTCTCCGCGCATTTCAAATTCTTCGCCGGTCACGTTTTGCGCACGAACGGTCACATATGCGGGGCGCAGCACGCGTCCTCGAAAGCCCGGCACCGATAGGCAGCCTTCCTCTTCGTGCTGTTCGCCTTCCGCGTGGACGATCTGAGGATTGGCGCAGACGATCCTGGCCTCAGGATTCTTGCCGTTGGTGACGTCGATTACCGTGACGCGCGCCCCGACGCCGATTTGCGGCGCGGCCAATCCCACGCCCTGCGCCGCGTACATGGACTCGAACATATCGTCGGTGAGCTTGCGAAACTCTTCGTCGAACTTTTCCACCAGCTTCGTGGGAGTTTCGAGGACCGGATCTCCGTATTTCACAATTGGATGGATCATGGCGTTCGTCTATTCTGCAAGTAGATCTAGAAATTGTCCAACTGCCGCTGATAGCCGTCGAAATTGCGCCGCACTTCCTCAAGCGAATCGCCGCCGAATTTTCCCAGAAACGCTGCGGCCAGCGTGAGCGCTACCATCGCTTCCCCGGCCACTCCTCCGGCTGGAACCACGCAAATGTCCGAACGCTCGTAAGCGGCTTTCACGGCTTCCTTGGTATTTAGATCAGCGGTCAGCAGCGCGCGGCGAAGGGTTGAGATGGGCTTCAAGTAGCCTCGGACCACAATGTCCTGCCCGTTGGTGATTCCGCCCTCAATGCCGCCAGCCCGATTCGAAGAGCGGCCGAAGCGCTTGGTGGCCGAGTCGTAGCGAATCTCGTCCTGCACCTCGGAGCCGTAGCTGGTGGCATTCGTAACGCCGGAGCCAATCTCGCACGCCTTCACCGCCTGTATCGACATGATCGCGCGGGCCAGCTTGCCATCGAGCTTCTCGTCCCACTGCACATGTGTGCCCAGGCCAGGTGGCACGCCGCGCGCGACCACTTCGAAAATGCCGCCCACAGAATCGCCGGCGCGCAGCGCGTGGTCCACTTCGGCCTTCATTTTGACTTCGGTGTCACGATCCACGCAGCGCAAAGGCGATTCCAGATTTTCACAGACTCCGACGATTTCGGCCCATTCGGCTTCGCGCTCCAAGCGGACGTGGCCTACCGCGATCGTATGGCTCAGAATCGTGATGCCGAACTCCGCCAGCAGCAATTTGGCCAGCGCTCCGGCTGCAACTCGGGCAGCCGTCTCGCGCGCGGAAGCTCGCTCGAGGATGTAGCGGGCGTCGTGGAAATTAAATTTGAGCGCACCGGGCAAATCCGCATGGCCAGGACGCGGCGCGGTCAGGTGGCGCTGCTCATCTTCCACGCCTTCGATCTGTCCGACCGGCAGCGCCCGTTCCCAATTCTTCCAATCGCGATTTTCAACGCGCAGAGCGATCGGAGCGCCGATCGTCTTCCCGTGCCGCACCCCGGCGAGGAACTCCGCTTGGTCTTTTTCGATGCGCTGGCGCCCACCACGTCCGAAGCCGAGCTGACGCCGGTGCAGTTCGCGGCCGATAAACTCCTGATCGACGGTCACACCCGCGGGCAGCCCCGAAATCCAGGCAATCAGCGCCTGGCCGTGAGACTCTCCGGCAGTTACGAATCGCAGCATATATTCAGCGCTCCCGGCGAGCAGGGGCGAATCGAGAATTCTACCGGACACCCGCATCCACGTAAAGGCCGAGCAGAGTGACACTTGGCAGTGGATACAAGTAGCGCGAATACACACGATGTTCGCTTGACGGCCCGAACACCGGACGATACGCTTTCGGGTGATCGGCGCGAACCAACTGCCGGCTCAGGAGACGATGCCCGAGAACAACGAAGGTTCCTCAGCGCTGTCCTTTCTCGAGGGACCCGTCAAGCGCCTGATCTTTTCGCTGCAGGACTACTCCCTGCTGGCGTTCCAATCTGTCGCTAACATTGTCACTCCCCCAACCTATTGGACGGATACGCTTGAACAGATGGACTCCGTCGGCGTCGGCTCCCTCTGGATCGTCGCCCTGACGGCGCTTTTCATCGGCGCCGTGCTGGTCCTGCAAACGGGCGCGGAATTCGAGCGCTTCGGCGAGAAGGCGTATACCGGCACTGCTGTGTCGCTGGCGCTTGTGCGCGAATTAGGGCCGGTTATTACAGCGCTTCTGGTGGCCGGACGAAACGCCTCGGGAATTGCGTCAGAACTGGGCTCCATGGTCGTGACGGAACAAGTGGATGCCATGCGCGCGCTCGGAACAAACCCGCTGCGCAAACTGGTAACGCCGCGCGTGGTCGCCATGACTGCGACTTTGCCGCTGCTGGTGGCCGTAGCAGATTTCGTGGGGTTAATTGGCGCGTTCATGTACGCCTACTACTCGCTGGGAATGGGCGAAGTGCAATTTTGGAGTCGAGCCCTGGACGCGCTGTCCTTCGGCGATCTGGTGCAAGGCTTCATCAAGCCGCTCGTTTTTGGATTCATTATCTCGACCATCGCGTGCTACAAGGGCCTGCGCGTTACGGGCGGGACGCAGGGTGTTGGCAAGGCGACAACCTCCTCCGTTGTCGTTTCCTCAGTGGTAATCCTGGTGGTCGATTTCTTCCTCGGACGAGTCTTTTTGCACATTTTTCCAACCTAGGACGCGGTTCCACTAAATTGCCAGAATCCTGGACAGGCTTAGCCCGCCGGACAAGCTCGCGCTGCGAATCCGCCCTATTTGCATCTATAATTCCCGTATGATGCACTCGCCTCGCCCGGCGTCACCTGTCGATATGACGAACCTCGTTCCGGGCGAACCGCTGATCGCTTTCCAAGACGTCCATGTCGGTTTCGACGAAGGCGACGTACTAAGGGGAATCAGCTTCGAAGTTTGGCCCGGTGAAACCAAGGTGCTGCTGGGCGAGACAGGGACCGGAAAAACACTGATCATGAAAATCGGCGCCGGCCTCCTCCGAGCCGATTCCGGGCGTGTCTGGGTGATGGGCCAAGATCTCGGGGAGATGTCCGAAGATGAATTGCTCGACTTTCGCAGGCGTCTAGGATTTGTGTTCCAGGAAGGCGCGCTTTTCGACTCTATCACCGTAGCCGAAAACGTGGGCTTCCGGCTGCGAGAGGAAAAACTGCCGGACACGGAGATCGAATCGCGTGTGCAGGAGGTGCTACGGTTCGTGGAGTTGCAGTCGACTTACGGCATGTTTCCCGGCGATCTTTCCGGAGGAATGCGCAGGCGGGTTTCGATCGCCCGCGCGCTGGCCGATCGCCCGCCGGTGGTGTTCTACGACTCGCCCACCGCAGGCCTTGATCCGGTGACCTCGCAGACGATTATCAACCTCATTATGCGCGGACGCGACCTGCAGAACGTCACTTCACTGCTCGCAACCCATCGCGTGCAGGACGCGTTCGGCCTGGCCAATTACCGGTTCGACGAAGTGTCGGACCGGGTGATGCGACTGAATGGAAGTCAACCGCAGCAAGTGGTAAAGGAGCCAGCGCATGTTTCGGGCCCGACCAACGTCCTGGTGCTGCGCCAGGGTCAGATTTACTTCCAAGGAGCCGCCGAGGATCTTCTAAATACGTCGGACCAGTACCTGAAAAAATTCCTGGCTTCCGCCGAATAACATCGCGGAAGAACTGCCGAGGAGGAACCGTAATGGCGCAACGCAAACAGTTAATGTGGTCGGAGTTGCGAGTGGGAATCTTCGTACTCGCGGGGCTGGTAATTCTCGCGTTGGCGATCCTGTACGTTACCGGCACGAGTTTCTTCGGCCCGAAGTATCAGCTAATCACCTATGTTCCGGAAACTCAGAGTCTGCAGCAAGGCGCTCCCGTGGCTCTCGATGGCGTGAATGTTGGCAACGTTCAGGCCGTCCAGCTTACGCCGCGGCCGCAGGACCGCATGCATGGCGTGACTCTCGTTCTGCGCATCTCGAAAAAGTATCAGCCAGATATTCGCAGCGATTCGCGAGCCACCTTAGTGACGCAGGGGTTGCTCGGAAGCCAATACGTTGACATCACGCGCGGTTTCACCGGCGCCCAGATCCCCGAGAATGGTGTAGTGCCGGCTGAAGAAGTGCCCGACATCAAGGATGTAGTACAGCGCGGCGCGGACCTGATGCAAACTCTCGGCGCGCTCACGGTCGACGTGCAAGGCGTGGTCAAAAAAATTCAGACCGGGAACGGCACTCTCGGCAAACTCATGAACGATCCATCTCTCTACAACCACCTCAACGAAACTGCGTCAAAACTCGATGCTGTCGCCACCTCCATTCAGCAAGGGCAAGGGACGCTTGGAAAGCTCGCATCCTCCGACGATCTCTACAACAAGGTCGACACAGTCGCGGGACATCTGGAAAACGTCACCGCCGCGCTCAGCAATCAGAAAGGCACGCTGGGCAAGCTGATCTACGACCCCAGCGCGTACAACAACTTCAACGGCCTGGCACAGAAAGGCAACGCTTTGTTCGGGGATATTCGCAGTGGCAAGGGCACTCTTGGGAAGCTAGCCACCGACGACCAGTTGTATTCAAATCTCCGCGATGCCTCGGCCAACCTTCGTGACGTGACCGGAAAATTGAACAACGGCCAGGGCACCATGGGAAAATTCTTCACCGATCCACAGCTTTACGACAACATGACGGGGCTCACCGGCGATATGCGTATCTTGATGAACGAGTTCCGCAGAAATCCAAAGCGATTCCTGCACATCAAACTTGGCATTTTCTAGCGGAACGATACTACTGTGCGGGGTACCGTTTCTGACCTTCGGTCGCAATGCCCATCGCGCAGGTATTCGCACTTTATCCGGATCGTTATTTTGAGTTCGAGATTTTCGCGGGAGGCGCGTCGCGGCGGTGGGGCGTTTCGAGTCCGCGGGGCTGCGGTAAGGCGCTAGTTGGTTGTTTCTGATTTCTTCTGGTCCGCGGGCTGATCCTTTGCCATCTGGGCGATTTGGTCCTGCACTTCCTTCATGGTCTCCGTCATGTACTTTTGCATGACGGGGAATGCGGCCTGCATCGCCTCGCGCGTAATTTCCGGCATGTCCGCCTGCATCTTTTCCCCAGTGGGAGTGGCGTAGAAGGCGATCATGGCGTCGATGTCGCCTTTGGTAAAGTGCTTTTCGTAGACCGGCACCATAGACTGCAACATATCGTCAATCGGCATTTTCTGCAGCATGGTATCCAGCATCTTGTCCATCTGCTCTTCGGCGCCCGGCGGGAGATTGGGCGTATTTTGGAGCTGTTGACGAGTCATTTTTCGCATCTGCTCCGATACGGCAGCCATTGTGGCTTTCATCTGCTCCTGAATATGCACGGCAGCGTAGTAGCGCTGAATATCGGCAGCGGTGGCTGGCTGGTTCGCCAGCGATTGCGAGTCGCCTTGGGACTGTTGGGCAAGACAGCATGGTGCAAGGCAAAGCAGGGACAGAGCCGCGACGGCAATCAGGTGTTTCACGGGAGCGCCTCCGCATTATGGACGTGATTAACTGGCCGGAGTGTAATACCGCCGGCGCGTTGGCGCAAGTTTTTCAGGCAGTCCCAAAATGAGCGGTTTTGAACGGGCTGCTTGATAGGGCGGGTCACACGTCGATGCCGATGGAGCGCATGAGCTGGAGGGCGTTGCTGGTGCGAACGATGCCGGGGCTGAGGCGGTAATCGAAAAGCAGCTTTCCATCTTCCAGACGATCCTCGAAGTGAAAATTCGCGGCGTGCGAACCCAGAACATCGGCGATCTCCGCGAGAGCCAAATCGTGGGTGGTGATCAGGCCGACGGCGCCGCGATCCACCAGAGTTTTGACGATCATTTGAGCGCCAATGCGGCGGTCCTTCGAATTGGTGCCGCCCAGAAGTTCATCGAGCAGAAACAGCACGGGAATGGGGCCGCTGGCGAGATCGATGGTGACTTTCACTCGCAATATTTCGGCGTAGAAGCGGGAAATTCCTCCCTGCAGCGAATCCAGCACGCACACGGACGCGGCCACGCTGAGAGGCGAAAGACGCAGACGGCGGGCGCGGACCGGCGCGCCGCATTGCGCGAGAACGGCGTTGATTCCCACGGCTCGCACGTAAGTGCTTTTTCCGGCCATGTTCGGTCCGCTGACGATCATCAACTGAAGATCGCGGCCCAGGCAAACATCGTTGCGGACGGCACGATCGAACGGCAGCAGCGGGTGCGCGAAGGCTTCAGCTCCGAAGCAAGCTGCGCCGGCGGTAAATTCCGGGAAGGTGTCATCCGGATGTTCGTACGCATAAGCGGCAAGCGAAGAGAGCGCCTCGATTTCGCCAATGGCGCTGACCCAAGCGCCTACGAACGCTCCGCACCGGGCCCGCCAAGCTTCGATGGCGAAGCTGGTGAGCAGCGTGTAGGGAAAAATGAAGCGGTCCATAAACAGGACGATCATGTTGCGGCTTGATTCGAGCCACTCGATCAAGCGGGCGAGCCGCGCAACGGCTCGCGACGGCCGGATTCCGTGCGCGCGCAATGGCGTTTGCAAGCCGATCAATTTCGGGGCCGAAAATGTTTCACGTTCGACGCGGGCCATCACGCTAGCGAGCAGCCGCAGACCTTGGCACGCATTTTCGGCGTGGCCAGCAGCTCCGATCCAGGGCAGGTGCGCGCGACCGAAGACCGCATTCACAACAGTTATTCCAAAGGCGACAAAGAGAAGCTCCTCAAAAAGTGCGCCAGCTGACAAAACACCGGCAGCCATCCATGCGAGCCAACTGCAGACGCAGAGAACTCCAAGCAGAGCCGTGGCTGCGCGCGTGAACGTGGATGCGACGAGCGGCTGGCCCACGGCCCAGGCCACGAAGCGCTCGGGGCGCATTTCCTCGCGGACGTGCTCGCCCAAAACCGCCAGATCCTCGCGCAAGTCGAGCCGGTCGCGAAGGTCGGAGACGGCGGCGTTGCGGGCGCGAACTTCGTCCGGGGAAGCTGGAGCAAGCAGCCAATTCGCGAGCTTTTCTTCTCCGGCGGTGGTGCGCGCCTGGCATAGAAGCTGAAACATCCCGCCATTGCCAAACAAATCGAGATCTCGCGCGTAGGGATGGGAATCGATCGCGAATCGATCGCCCGTCTCGCCGGTTCCGGCCCATCGATTGTTTATGCGGTCGAGGCCGCGCTGGTAGTAGAGAGTGGCGCGAGCGTTTCTGTCGATGGCGCGGCTGACGCGTTCATGCAATACGGCAATGAAGATAAAAACCGCGAGTGGAAGAAAAACCCAAAAGACCGAGATCGAATGGGAGAAGACAATCCAGATGGCAAAACCGATGCCCAGTAACATCACCGACAAGTTGGTGTAGCCGAGGAGTGAGTGGCGCTTCTGGTGGCGCGCTAGTTCAATGAGCAGCGCGTCGAGTCTGCGCTGATACTCGACTTCGGGACCGCGCGAGTTTGAGTCCGGGGTTGCGTGCATAACGCGATTGCGAAGTGAGCGACACCGCGCAACGTGTGGGCATTTCGCAGCGCCGATTGCGGGTCAAGTCTAGACGAAAGCCCGCGCGCGGTACAACTACGGTCCCAATGGCGATGGCAAGGGCGTCGGCACTCGGATTCGGGCGGCTAAAGCCACGGCGAAACGTGACGTATTGACGGCTGCGCACGGCCGAGACGAACTATCACCTTTGCTGAAAGCGCGGTGCTGGAAAACACGGCGGCGCTGCTCTTACAATGAACGCATGGACATGGCCTTTGCGGATCGGGCGGATGCGGGTCGGCAACTGGCGGCAAAACTGACGGGCTACGCCGGACGGCCGGACGTGCTGGTGCTGGGAATTCCGCGAGGCGGCGTGGCCGTGGCATTTGAGGTGGCGCAGGCGCTGCGCGCGCCGATGGATGTGTTTCTCGCGCGCAAGCTGGGAGTGCCGGGACAGGAAGAGCTGGCGTTCGGCGCGCTGGCGAGAGGAGGCGTGAGGGTGCTCGACCGGGACTTGATTGCCGAGCTGAATATCTCCGACGCTGAAATCGAGCGAATAACGCAGAGCGTGAAGAGCGAACTGGAGCGGCGCGAACAAGCGTACCGCGATGGCCAGCCGTCGCTGGATGTGGCGGGCAAAACGGCTGTGCTGGTGGACGACGGCATCGCGACAGGATCGAGCACGATGGCGGCAATCCAGACGCTACGGCAACTGCGACCTGCGAGGCTGGTGCTGGCCGTGCCGGTGGCCCCTGCGTCGAGCAGCAAACGGCTGCGGGAGCAAGTGGACGAGATCGTTTGCGTAAGCGCGCCGGAGAGGTTTTACGCGATTGGGCAGTTTTACGGGAATTTCGCGCAGGTGACGGACGAGGAAGTGATCGAACTGCTCCGTCGATCTGCGCAAAATCGCGCGGAGAAGCGCGATGGCGAGGCAACCGGAGCGCGCGCGGCGTCTGGCGACGAAAGCGATGGCGACAGATTAGTGGATGAAGCGTCGCGCGAATCGTTTCCCGCGAGCGATCCACCCGGATGGATTCAGGACTGAATAATGCGCGCGGCCAGATTCGAGTCTGCTGATACGCGCGACCCAGCGAGAGGGCGATGGATCGCTTGGGATGCCGGAAGATGCGGGAGCAGTAGTGCTGTTCGCGCACGGAAGCGGAAGCAGCCGGCAAAGCCCTCGAAATCGATATGTGGCCCAGGCGCTGCACGAGGCTGGCGTGGGCACATTGCTTTTCGACCGCGAGCGGAGAAAAAATCGCCCATGCCCGATGTGATTGCGACCGCGGAGAAACTCTACATGTATCCTGTTAAGTCGATGGCAGGAATCGCGCTGGATGAAGCACATGTGGGACTCGATGGGATTATCGGCGACCGGCAGTACGCGTTCGTGCAAGCAGAGAAAGCGGAGAAAAGCAGGTTTCCATGGATGACAGCCAGAGAGAATGCGCGAATGCTGGCGTATCAGCCGCGCTTCGAAAGGCCGCCGACTGCCGAAGATCCGGAACCAGCGCTGCGAGTTAAGGCGCCTGACGACCGTACGATGGAAATTACTGATCCGGAGTTGCGCGCGCAGTTGGCGGGCGGGCTGCGAATTTATTTGTTGAAGAGCAATCGAGGCATGTTCGATAGCCAGCATTTATCCCTATTCAGCCTGGCCAGCGTAAAGACACTTGCAGCCGAAGCGAACTGTGCGATCGATCACAGGCAATTTCGCGCAAATATATACGTCGAGCCTCACTCGGGGCAGGCTTTCGATGAGGAACAATGGACCGATTGCCTGCTGCAAATTGGCGGTCGGGTGCTGGCTAGCGTGGCACAGCGTGATACCCGATGCATGATGATCAACGTGAACCCACAAACCGGCGAGCAAAACCCGAAGGTACTGAAAACCATCGCGCAGAGGCACGGAGGAGATGCGGGACTTTATTTAACGGTGGTTCGACCGGGAGTGATCCGTCGCGGGGACGCGGTTCGTCGCATTCCAATCCCCGACTGACAAACCGAAAGGCTGGATCGCCAAACATGCGGAACGATTTTCCACTACCAGCGAACTTGCCGCGGCCGGCGGACGACGGCGCGGCCGATCATTTGACCGGCGTGGCAATGCCGGATATATCGCTGCGGTCCA
The DNA here is from genome assembly GCA_050747045.1 of Candidatus Acidiferrales bacterium. Classification (GTDB taxonomy): domain Bacteria; phylum Acidobacteriota; class Terriglobia; order Acidiferrales; family UBA7541; genus Palsa-295. Next base: position 13,867 of record JBOGNC010000081.1, read on the forward strand.
CGACCGGACGATTCGTGAATCTTGCGGCGCTGCCCGCCCTGCGCACGGTAATCTATTGCTACCCGATGACCGGCGTACCGGGGAAGCCGCTGCCTAATGGATGGGACGAAATTCCGGGCGCGCGGGGATGCACTCCGCAGACGTGCGGGTTTCGCGACCACCACGCGGAACTTGCGAACTTGGGCACGGACATCTTCGGGCTTAGCACGCAGACGAGCGGGTATCAACGCGAGATGGCCGAGCGGCTGCGCGTCCCATTCGAAATTTTGAGCGACGCGGAATTCAAGCTGTGCGAGGCGCTACGAATGCCGACGTTCCACGTGGAGGGAGTGCGGCTACTGAAGCGGTTGACCATGATCGTGCGAGGCGGGCGGATCGAGCACGTGTTCTATCCAGTGTTCCCGCCGGATGAAAACGCGGAGCAGGTTTTGCGATGGCTGCGAGAGCACCCGCTGGCCGCATAACCGCCGGGCGAACTTTATGTCGATAATCAGAGCGTGCCTATCGAGGCGTCTGATCACAAGGTTGTTGCAGGCGTCGGCGCTCGCATTCGAGCGCGACGATAAGCCAGCGCTCGAATTCGGCTTCCGTGGCGATGGCCGCCGGCTGATAGTCGTTTGTTACGACCACATGCTCGCAGCTGATTCGGATGCTTTCCATTGGTCCGTCCCCGGTGCCTTGGGCGCTGTCGCGCCTGGCGGTTCGTTGGGTTGCTCCCGTAGGGATGGGCCGATTGTAGGAAGATTTGCAACCGGGTCAATGAATGCGCGATGTTTTTCGTCTAAAAGTTTTCTAAACACCGAAGGACTGTATTTTCAGCAGTTGCGGACTGTGCTGAGCGCTTTGGTAGCCAGGACTGACGTGATAAAATCCCTTTCACGCCGTTTGCCCCAGTACTATGACGAGCCATCCCAGGCCGGTGCCGGATGTAGTGCGATTCGGTGTCTATGAGTGCGATCTCCGCGCGGGCGAACTCCATAAAAACGGAATCAAGTTAAGGCTCTCCGAGCAGCCGTTCTACCTGCTTACCATCCTCCTGGAACGCCGCGGGGAATTGGTAACTCGACAGGAATTGCGAGAACGGCTATGGCCCAACGACGAATTCGGAGAGTTCAACGACGGCCTTAACACTGCGATCAATAAAGTGCGATCGGCGCTGGACGATTCGGCCGAAAATCCCCGATTCATTGAAACCGTGCCGCGGCGCGGATATCGGTTTATCGCACCGGTGGAGACTGTCCGCGGGTCTGAAGGAGCGGCAGCGGAATCAGCAGGC
>JBOGNC010000082.1:0-15127 GCA_050747045.1 Candidatus Acidiferrales bacterium
AGTAAGGTGCGTGCCGAGGCCGATGCCGCGACCGCGGACGATTTTCGCGTCCGACAGCTCGGAGGCGGGCGGACGAGGATTCCATTCCGCAGCTCGTGCCACGGCATCCAGCACACCCTGCCAGCGCCCGTTAGCAATATTCACGAGACGAAATGCGTAGGCATCCATGCTAAGCATGCGCGCCAGTTCGTCCATCGTCTGCTCGGAAGCAAACGAGAAGGAAAGATCGAGCGGCGAGCGCATCCACGCGCCTCTCAGGTACTTCAATCCCGGCAGCTGATGGTTCACCAGCTTCCAGTTCGGAATCGCGTACATGCCGCCACAGTCGTTCGGATTCACTTGCCTGGCTGGCCCTACGGGCCATTCCGATGCCGACGTCCCGAGCAACTGCTGCGACGCTTCGACGGCAGCCCAGTTGTGGTTCCATCCGTCGTATTGATACGCGACCAGCTTGCCGTTCACATCCGCGGCGATGCGGATTTCGCCCACGTGCGCCGGGCCATACGGATCCCAGCCGTGTTCATCCCAGCGCATGAATTGCAAACGCACTGGTTTACCGGCGAGCTGCGACAAGATCGCGGCGGCCTGCGCGGCGTCGTCATAGCAGCTGTGGCCGTAGGTGCCCGAGCCTTCGTAGTATTGCCCGCGGACCTGGTCCGGCTTGAGGCCCAGAATGCCCGCCACGGTAGCGCGCGTGGAGTAGACGTCCTGCGAAGAACAAATCAGCAAGGCCGAATCCGCTCTGACGTCCGCAACCGCCCCATTCGGACCGTAGCATGCGTGGCACTGATACGGGCCGTGATAGGTGCCAGTAGCTGTGTGCGCCACGGAGGCGCCACTAAACGCAGCGTCCACGTCGCCACGATTTACGATGACACGGTCGTTGGTCTTCTCCGCGCGCATGGCTTCATAGAGGTGGTTGCTTCCCGGCAGCGTCGGAGGCATGTCCCATTCGATTTTCAGATCGCGCGCGGCGCGCACCGCGTCCCATTCGCGCGGGGCGACCACGCCGACAAAATCACCCTTGCGCAGTACGCGCGCACCAGGAATGTGGGTGATGGAGCCTTCGTCAAGCGATTTCACCTTGGCGCCCACTCCGTACGCCCCTTGCCCACGCGGGCGCACGATGCGTCCGTGCAACATTCCCGGCAACCGAACATGCTGCAAATAGGTAAAGGTACCGCTCACCTTCGCCGGGATATCGTTGCGCGGCGGGCGCGAGCCCACCAGCTTGTACTCGGCGACGGGCTTCAGCGGCTCTTTTCCCGTGATTTGGACGTCGAATCGCTTGTCGCCAATCAGCTCGCCGTAGGTGACGGACTTTCCCGGCCCGCCGATTACCGACACCACGGCGTTCGCGACGGTCAACTTTTCGACAGGCGCCGCCAGCCGCAGCGAAGCCATCTTCAGCAATGCTTGCCGCGCCGCAGCCGCGGCCTGGCGAATCGCCGGGCTGCCGCGCGCGATCGCCGAACTGGAGTAGGTGCCGCCTTGATCCGGTGAGACGTTCGTATCCAAGCGTACGGTGCGGACCTGATTCATGTCCAAATCCAGCTCCTCCGCGGATACCTGCAGCAGCGACGTGGTCGATCCCTGGCCCAATTCCACGTAGCCAATGTACACGGTCGCCGTGTTGTCCGAATGGATGGCCAGCCACGTGTCGATTTCCTTCTGATCCGGGCCCGGCATGCGGTGAGGCAGCGGACCTTGGGCAAAAAGGCTATCCGCGAGCAGGCTCGCGCTGCTGAATGCGACGATTAGCACGCCGCCTGCCTTTAAGAAGTCGCGCCGGGGCATGTCAGAGGGAACGCGCGGCCAAGCCTTTTGCGTATTTGTGGCGGTGGCGACTTCTCTGGATTTCTTACTCATCGCGCTACCTGCCCGTCGCCAGCCGCAACGCTCGCGGCAAGATCGCCAGCCTTCGCACCCGCGGATTCGGCGGCAAGGCGGCCACCGTGCATTATTTCAGACGCGCGCCGTATGGCCCGCATCATGCGCGGATAGCTCCCGCAACGGCATAGGTGCCCGTTCATCGCGGCTCGAATCTGTCGGTCGCTTGGGTGCGAATTTTTCGAGAGCAGCTCGGCGGCCTTAACGATCATGCCGTTGTAGCAATAGCCACATTGCACGGCTTGCTCTTCGATCACTGTTTGTTGGACCGGATGCAGCTCCGGCGCCTTCGCGAGTTTTTTCTGTTCGGCATACCACTGGGGCAGGCCTTCGAGCGTGGTTACGGATTTTCCGCTCGCGGCGGAAACGGGAGTTACGCACGAACGAATCTCATTGCCGTCTAGCAGCACGGAGCACGATCCGCACTGCGATAGCCCGCAACCGAAGCGCGGCCCTTGCAGATGCAACTCGTCCGTGAGCACGTAAAGCAACGGCGTATCGGGCGCCGACTCTACGTCCCGCATTTGCCCATTCACGCGAAGTTCAATTTTCCCTGTCACTATTTCCTCTTCCCTACGGCTTCCCGTCGCCGACTGTAGTTGGTTCGACCCTTTCCGCTGCTAACTCCAGTTATGCAACATCTGCTGCTTAAAACAAAAACTGCAGTCCGAACTGGATCACGCGGGGTGTAACCGAGCTCGTATAAATGACTCCGAAGTTCGGGCCGCTGACTTTGCCCGCCAAGGTTCCTGGACACGATGGACTTCGATTGGATACTACCTGCAGGACGATTAGAGATGCACGAAAATTCCAATATTGCCGTTGGTTCGCCTGTTCCGCCTGTGCAAAAGACTTCGCATGATTGCTCAAGGCGGTAGCAGCACGCCAATCCATTCTGGAGGGTGGACCCTTTACGATGCTGGCGGGGACTTACAGCGCGACTGGCGTCTTAGCCGTTCCGCTCGGCCATTCGTAGAGGCTCAGCCTACTGGTTGTTCGTCGGCGGCGTGCCGCCCTGTGGTTCACCCTGCGAATTTTGATAGTTCTGATTATTCTGATCCGGGCCGTACTGTTGCTGCTCGTTCCGGCGCTCCGCGCCGCTGCCATCCGGCGGCTGCGAACCCATCACATGGCCGCGCCGCTGGCCCCGCCAGCTCCAACCTCGGGATCGCGCACCCCCGCCTTGCCACGCCACCGGTCTTCGCTCGCGCAGGAATTGACGGATCTTCTGCTGCTGCTCAGGCGGAATTTCCTGCTTCAGCGTCAGATAAAAATTTACGGCGGCCTGCTGCAGCTGCACTCTTGCCGCGCTTAACTGTTGCAATTGATTGTCCAACGCCGAGCGATCCGGATTCGGCTGCGCTAGCAAATTTTGCAGATCAACCTGCTGAATCTGGAGGTTGGCGCGGTCGTGGATCATGGTCTTCGCAAAGTCAGCCAGTTGTTGGTCGAATTTCGTCGCTTGCTCATCGCTGATTCCCAGTTGCTGGCGAATCTGCGGATTGTTCAGCGCTCTATAGGCCCTCGTCAGCAACCCGCCAAGCCCGGCGCCTCCCATTCCCATTTCGCTCATTCCGAATTCGGCGCCCATATGGCCACGATCGCCGCGGCTTCCCCACTCCGCCCAACCGCGTCCCTGGCCGTGATTTACCCAAACTTGAATTCCTGGCCGACGCGGCGGCGGAGCACCTGGCGCTCCTGGCCCGGGTCCCGCTTGATCGCCCTGAGCGGTTGGCGCGGGCGGATTACTCGTCGTTCCCTGCTGCGCCAGCGCCGGCATGCAGCTCAGCGCCCCCGTCAGCAAAAGGACCAAGCTTCTCACAGCGGCTTTTGCGTGAAATCGCATATCAGTTTCTCCGTATTTGTTTCGGCCGTCTTTATATTGGATTCAGCTCAGCAGGCTAAAAGTTCCGGAGATTTAATGCCGCGTGGTCAGATATTGCATGCGGATCCCGCTCTACTCGGGACCCGCGATGACATTTTTGGGCGGGAGCAGAGACGATACATGCAGCCTTAGGCAGGAGCTAGCTGGGCCTTCGCGATCAACCACTCGCCCGAAGCCTTCGTGTATTCGACGTGCAGCACCCGGCGCTCTGTCCGCCGGACGAACCCGTTGCCCTGTGCGTGCGCCATTTGCGCGAGCGTACAGTCCTGGGCGATCGGCGTTTCGATTTCAACTGTGCAGTGAAACCGCCCGGCTGCGCTCTTGCGGTCCGGTGCGATCTCGATTGCGTCAGGCTCGCCTGAGTGGTCCGCAGCAACGCCGCGCACACTTTCATTAAGGGCAGCGCTTTCGGCAGCCGCAAGCATCGGCTTGGATGCGCCCAATGCTCCTGCATTTGCATTATTGATCGCCCGCAGCCAGCTCTGATGCAGCTCGCGGATGGCAGCCCCGTCCTCGAGCCTAGCGAGCCGCGCCTTCAGTCCGTCATCGGCCAGTACCGCACCAGGCGCAGCCGCAGCCAGCGGAACGGCGAGCATCGCCCCCCGCTTCAAGAAAGATCGCCGCGAGGAAGTTTTATCGTTGCTGCCTCGGCCCTTGTTCATGCTACCCCTCCATTCGACTTCACCTGATAGAAACGCCGCAGGTCCAGTTGGCCGGCCAGTCGCTCGTGTGCTCCCAACGCGTTCATGTTCAGGCCGTGTTCGCCGCAGTTATAACCGATGCCCACGTCGCGCATGGTGTGCAAGTTAACCAGGATCGTGCCTAGCGTGCCGTTGCACGCCTCCTCCAGCCAATACATGAAATAGAGTCCGTTGCGGATCTTCACGTAGTTGGCAGGCCCGCTCCACTCCAATCCTCCCGCGTCCGTGCCGGTGAAGATGATCCACGAGAGCGAATATGGCGTGGTATAGAGGTGCATGGACGTCAACCCCGGCGCGTAGTTCTGGCTTACCGCGCGGCCGACCATCTCATCGGTCAGTTTGTGCCGGCGATACTTCGGCGGGATTAGCCCGTCCATCTCGATCACGCCAAAATGAATCTTCACGCCTGCCTCATTCGCGAAATAGGGCGTGTTCAGAAAACCGTTGAAACAGGTCACCAACGCTTCGTCGAAATCCGCCACGATCATGTGTCCGTCATGATTCGGCTCGCCTTCCAGCAGGTGGCCAAACAGGAACACTCCGGGGCTCGACTCGTATGCCTGATAGCGCGCCTTGGTCCAGCTCCCACCTTGTTTCCGCCATTGAAGGTTTTCGGCATCGTCAATTCGGTACTCCATCGCCGGCGCGGTGTCGTAGCGAAGCGTGAACGATTTGCCGGCCAGCCCAGCACTGCTTGGGCCAAGGTTGCCAGCCATCGATGCGGCGGGCGCATTGGCACCCGGCGAAATGCCGCGCGGCGCAAAGGCCGATGTATTTTTGGCGCACACAGCGTCCACTTGTGCCTTCGTCATTTTCGGCATCGTTTCAAATGGGCGGTAAACTCGCCGCGCACCCTTCGCCGCTGGATGCCCAGGCGTCGCTGCCGTAACTGGCCCTCCGCTCTCGTCGCCAAATTTCTCGAACTGCGCCAACTGCCCTAACCATTCGCCCTTGCCGAGAAATACGTAGTATTCCAGCGCGTTCGCCGCGTTGAAGCCCAGCCGCATGCCAACTTGTTCGATACGGTTCAAATCCATCACGTACGCCGTGAACGTGCCCGAAAACTCGCATTCCGTGCGCGTATAGATGTAGCGGTTCTCATCGATCTTGATGTAGTCCGACGGCGCGCAAAATCCAAGTTCGCCGCCCAGCCGCGAAAGCTCCACGAAATTCGAGTACGCCTCCGACGGAAACAACTCCAGCGTCTCCGCCCCAGTGTCCTGTTTCCAATAGTACCCTTTGCCTTCCACGCGGTTCGTCGGCACGTGCCGGGCCTTCGGCGGTTCCTGCCCCGGCTGATCCACATAGCCGTAATAAATCTCGCGCTGGACTTCGCGATTGTCCTTGTAGCCGCTGAACCACAGCTCGAACACCGTCGCCTCATTCGTTTTGCGATCGATCACCACCGCGTAGCCGCGCTGCGTCCCCGGAATCAGGTGCGAAAAGAACGCGATGTTGTCCAGAGTCAGCGCGCCGTATCCCGCGTCCATCGAACTACCACCACTCTCAGCCAGCGAAAGCCTGTTGTTGCCGCTGAACGTATACGCCAGCGTCGGCCCGCTGTTGTCCGTGACGATCTTGATGGACTTGCCGGCGAACACGTCCGAAAGCGGCGACGCGCTCGTCGGCCCGCTCACAGCCCTCAATTTGTCCGCGATCTGTTCTTTCGTAAGCTTGGTGTACGCGATGCGGTGCATCTGCTCTTTTGGATACGGCGTTCCCGGCATGAATCCCCCCATCTGACTGTTGCGGCCACCCTCCGCATCGCGCAAGTGCAAGGCTTCGTCGCCTCTCGACCGCGCGGTCGCTCATGCTATATCCGAATGTAATACTTTTCAACCATTGAACGGCGCGCTCCCTATGCGCTTGAGCTCCACGTACTGCGATCTGCCCCTGCATTCCAAGCACCCGCGCTTCTGCCCTACCGAAATCATTTGACATCCGGAGATATGTAACCATATAGTTTCAAATAATGCGTAGCCGTACAGTTACATATTCTTCGGCGCCCGTCTTCAGCGCCCTCGCCGACCCCACGCGCCGCGCCGTTCTCGATCTCCTCCGCGCCGGCTCGCTTCCCGCGGGCGCCATCGCGCGACAATTCCCCATTTCCCGACCGGCCATCTCGAAGCACCTGCGCATGCTCCGGCGCGCGCGACTCGTCCACGAACATCGCGAAGGACGCTTGCGCCTCTATCGCCTGAATCCCGCGCCGCTCAAGGCCGTCGATTCATGGCTCGAACGCTATCGCGCCTTCTGGGAAACCACATTGACGAACCTGAAAGCGTTCGTAGAGGCGGAGCACGCAGTGGAAACCGCGCGTCCTCGATCGAGAAAACGGAAGAAAGCCTAAATTGGAGAGTGCCCGATGGCCAGTTCGAGAATAACGCCCGATCAGGACTCAGTCGTAGCCGAAATCGACATCGCTGCTCCGCCCGAACGCGTCTTCAAGGCCCTTACCGATCGCGAAGACGCGCTCCGCTGGGGCGGCAACGAGCAGTTCAAACTTAGCCAGTGGGAAATGGACGTGCGCCCCGGCGGCCGTTGGCGTTTTGTGGCCAACGAGCGAGGCGCTTCGAATGCCGGCGTGGAACTCGTCCACCACGGCGAGGTTCTCGAAATTCGTCGTCCTAATTTGCTCGTCTACACATGGTTTACCAGCTTCCACGAAGATCCGTCCCACCGCACTGTTGTTCGATGGGAACTCACCCCCACGGCATCTGGAACTCACGTAAAAGTCACCCACAGCGGTCTCGGCGCTCTGCCCGGCTCCCGCAAGGGCTATAGCGAGGGATGGCCCGGTCTCCTGCAGAAAGTTCGCGAAACTTTGGAAGCGGAAAACTCCCGCAATACGCCTTCGTCTGCTGCCTCGGCTGGGGACGAAATCATCGCGGAACTCGAAATGGCAGCCGCGCCGGAGCTGGTCTTTCAAGCGCTTACCGACCCTGCGCAGGTAGTGAAATGGTGGGGCCAGAAAGGCATATATCGCTGCACGAAGTTCGAAGCTGATCTGCGCGTCGGCGGCAAATGGCGCAGTTCGGGAATCGACGGCCAAGGCCACAATTTCTCAATAGCCGGCACCTATCTCGAAGTCGATCCTCCGCGCGTCCTTGCCACCACCTGGGTCGCTACGTGGACCGGCGACGTCCAGACCACCGTCCGGTGGGAACTTCAGCCCATCGCGAACGGTACGCTCGTCCGCATCCGCCATCGCGGCCTCGCTGCACATCCGCGACTCGCGCAAAGCTACCGCGGCTGGCCGCGCATGCTCGGCTGGCTGCAGTCTCTCGTCGATCTCGGCCAATCCGTCGACGACCGCGCCCCAGCCTCCTGGAGCTGACCATAACTTCCGGCGGCTTGCACACACTCTAGCACCGCGTTTAGAGCCGGGGAAAAAATCAAGGAAATGCAAAGAACGCACGCCTACACTTCGACGCGTAAGGCACCCAGATAGTTGACATCTCAGGCGTAGCTGACGTGTTGTGCGATATCATCAGCATCGTTCGCGGACTGCGCAGTACGGGGATTGGCTGCGCCACCCGGCCGTCGAACCAATCTCAATTGTCCGAACGGGGTGGATACCACGTACACCTACGATCCGCTCTCGCGGCTTCTGTCTGTGCTCCATCAGGTGGGCGGAAGTACCATTGACGGAGCCTCGTACGCGTACGATGCTGCGGGAAATCGCGTCTCGAAAACCACTTTGCCCTCAAACGTGACATCGAACTACAGCTACGACCCGGCTTACCAGCTTACACAGGTAACGCAGGCAAACGCGCAGACCGAGGCTTACACTTACGACGCGGTGGGAAACCGCACCTACCAGCCCGGCGCTCCCTACACCTACAACAGCTCGAACGAGATGCTGAGTCGCGAAGGCGCTCCGTACACCTACGACGCGAACGGCAATACTCTGAGCCACGCCAACGGCAGCGGCACAACCGGCTATACCTGGGATTTCGAGAACCGGCTCACCCTGATCTGCCCCCGCAGTCTGCGCAGTGGACCATACGACGGTTCCTTCGCTGCCGGGCCAGGGCGCGCCTGTACAGTCCTGTACCTCTGACCAGTAGCATTCCCTCCCAAGTTTGCTATGTTCGATCTGTGGTCATGTGCGCTGACGAAGCAAAGCGCCGCCAAAGCGGCTGTCCCCAGCCAAAGGGAGAGCACTGCCTCTCGTCGCTCCGTTTTCGTGCGCAGCTTGCATCTCCGGCTTCGGGAGTCCAGTGGACTCTACCGGAGTCCTGCCACCAGACCTGGCGCGCCGGGACGCAGTTCCACGACCTTCGTCTCCCGGTGCTCTGTACCGGGACACCCCGCAAGCCTATCCCCGGCGCCTGCAGGCCTCGCAGATCGCTACACGTTCGAGTAGAACACCCTGTAAGTGGCTGGAAACAAAGGGCCGGCTACCGCTCAGATCGCTACACCCTCGTCGCACGTCCAGCTTGCCGGTGTCTGTCGCGGGCTGCAGCGCGACCCACTCTAGGGGGCCGAAGGTTAGGCTCCGGTATCATCGAGCGCGCCTCAGCGCGCTTCCTTTCGCGCTGCCTTACCCGCGCGGTGCATTCGCATTTGCTTTTCAATTATCGCGAATTTCCGGTTCGGACGACGAACCGGAAATTCGGTGCGCGATTTTTGCGCGGTGCCGGCACACCAGTCACGAATCGCAGCTCGTTGTCCGGGGGCCCCAAAATGCTCTGCATTTTGGGGTGGAGGGGCGGAACAGTCACTCGACCTTCAACGAAGGTAACTCACAGAAAACAAACGACCAGGCACACGCAAGGGCGGAACGTCCCAGTGCATGGCTTCGCGCACTTCCTGACGTCATTTTTCGCGTTGTTCCTGCCGCCCCACCGGAGCTTTTCCCCGCGGAATTCGCCCATTCGTCTGGTTCATCCCGGAACAGAACAAGTCCCATTCGAAGTTACCCTTACGCACTTTCGCACGGGTGCCATGGCCTTCTCGCAAACTGCGATGCTACTCTTGAACCACGCCCACCGGAGGGGTGAGTGACAGATCCCTTGTTATCGGACGAAACCAGCCCGCAGAAGCGGCGTAGCACGCGCATTGTACAGGCCGTGCCGATCATCGTTACGGGTGTGGACGCGCTCGGTCAGCCGTTCAAGGAACGCACTACCACGGTGATGGTCAACTGCCACGGCTGCAAGTACCAGTCGAAGCATTACGTCCCCAAGAATTCCACAGTAGCTTTGGAAATTCCGCGCGGCCAACAGGGCTTGCCACCGCGCGCCATTCAGGGCCGCGTCGTGTGGGTGCAGCGGCCGCGAACCGTTCGAGAGCTTTTCCAGATCGGCCTCGAATTTGAGGTCACCGGAAATATCTGGGGCATCGCGTTCCCTCCTGAAGATTGGTTTCCCTTTCCGGACGAAGCGCAGTCCACGGAGTCCCAGCAAGAGCTGGAAGTCCCCTTGGCGGAGCCGCCAGCCGCGATAACTGTGTCTGCCGAATCTCGCGCCGATGCTTCCACGGCTCCGCCGCGCCCCACGTCCACTGCGTCTGAAAGTAGGGGAGAACCTCCGGTTGCAGCAGCTGATTCCAGAATTCACGTCGTCCCGAATCCGTCGCAGTCGGCCGAATCGCAGCAAGCCGCTGCCAAGCAAGCGGCGCAGATTATCGCCGAAGCCACAAATTCTCTCGACAAGTCCGTCCGCAAGACCGCGCACGCCGCCATCAACGAGGAAATGGCAGTTGTGCGCCAGCAGCTCGATGCGCAATTGCACGAAGCCGTCGAGCACGCCATCAAAGTTTCCATGGAGCGCGTTTCGGAATCGGCGGTGAAGCGCGTCGTCCAGCAAGCCGCCGAGCGCACCTCGGCTCTGGTGGACCAGGCGCGCAAAGCTGGCGAAATTTCTTCCGAATCACTTGACGCCAAGGTTCGTCAAGCCGTTCAGCAGGCCGTCACGAATGCTGCCGAACAAGCATCGCAGAAAGCCGCGCAGCAGGCTGCCGCGCTGAATCTCAAACAGACGGTCGATGCCGCGGTCGAGCGCATAATTGCCGAGCGCGAAGCCAGTTCCCCATCGCTACAGATCCTCTCTTCGCCAGAAGCTGCGCAGCAGCAGCTCGATCAATGGAAGAAGAACCTAGAGGACACCGCGCAGAACGTCCGCCAGCAGACTTCCGAGCAACTGCAAACCGATTCCACGGCGGCCGCCCAGCGATTACACGAGACATTCGAAGCAGCCGCATCGAGCGCCTCCGAAAAGCTCGGCCAAAGGCTTGACGAAGTGGCGCAATCAGCCGCAGCTAAAGCGGAACAAGGGATCACCGAACGCTCCTCGGGGCTGCATCAGTCGATCGACGATGCCATTGCCAGCGCGCGGTCCAAAATCCAGTCGCTGGGCTCGGATATCGAGCAGGAACGCGCCCGCGCGGAAGCGACCAAGTCGCAATTGCAGCAAGCGGCAGATGCGGCCGTCATGCAGACGCGCCAGAAGTTAGACGAAGTTCTCACGTCCCAGCAAGAAGAAGCGTTCCGCCGCGCCGATCAGGCTATCGCGGAGCGTATCCAGCAAATCGAGCCGCTGTTGCGTAGTTCCACGCAAGACGCGATGTCCGAATTTTCGGCCGAACTCGACCGCACCTTCTCCGCCAAGCGCGGCGAAGCGCAACAAACCGCCTCCGAGCTAGCCACCACCCGCGAACACGCCGAACAACTACAAAGCGCTCTTCGGGAGCAGCTCAAGCAAGCCACAGAACAAGCCGCGCAAATTGGGAATACGGTCCGGGAACAAGGCGCGCGCGTAGCCGAACAAACCGCTCAGATTGAAAGTACGGTCCGCGAGAAAGTTCGGGAAGCATCGCAGCAAGCGATGCAGGAATCGCTCGAACGTCTTCGCCAGGAAGCCGACAAGTATCCCGCGGAAATCGAACAGGCCTCGCGCGCTGTCGTCTCAAAGTTCGAAGAAGATCTGGAACAGAAAAGCACCGAAGCGCAGCACGCCACGTTTGAGGCGCTGCTGAAGGCCTCGGACTGGTATCAGAAGAAGGCTCATACCACCATGCAGTCATCGCTTGAAAAATCCGTCGACCAAGCGACTACTGAATTGCGCCACCGTGCCGCCGAAGTTTCCAGCCTGGTTGCGTCCGAACTGGATCACTACGGGCGCACCTACGTGGACCACAGCCGCGCTCAGATCGAGGAAGCCGCCAAGGAAGTCTCCGACCGCGAGCGCGTTAAGCTGGGCGAAAAAGCCGAAATAGCCGGCGCCACATTCGCCGACCGCATCCAGCGCGTCACAGGCGAATCACTGAAGAAATTCGAGGAAGCATCGCGCCAAGCGATCGAGAAAGCTCGTTCGGATATCGAATTTAACCGCGAAGGCTCGCTCGAGCAATTCCAAAAGAGTCTGGACGACATGATGGTCAAGGGCGTGGAGCAGGCGCAAACCTACCTGCAATCGCAGCTTGTACCGCTGCTCGAAGAGTGGGAAAAGCGCCGACACGAACAGCAGGCCGCGTGGATGAAGCATGTCGAGAAATCCTCTAACGAATCGATCGAGCAGTACAAATCGCGCCTCGAAAATGCGTCGAATTCCTGGCTCCTCGCTTCGGCAACCACGCTGGGCCAGCATTCGCAGGCCGTGCTCGATACGCTTGCCAAATCCGCCGAAAAGCGAATTCGCGATACTTGCGCGGAAGTGCTCGCCGGAATGGGCGACACGATCAAAGAACGTCTGGTTGGAATATCCGGTCAATTTCAGGAAGACGACGAGGACGCTCCTCCGCGCAGCAAAAAGTAATCGCGGTTTGGGCCTTGGCTGCTCGCCTTCCCGTCTCGCGAACCTTCGTTCCTTATTCCGGCTCCCGCTATAATGGGCTCATGTCCAATCAAGCGTTTCTCTCCGTGTGGTGCCGCGATTTTCCCGAGGATCAAATCGTCAACCGGCTCGATATGTTCCTGGCGACGATTCCCTTCTCCGCCAGCCGTCCAGGAATCGACCGCATCACCGTGCGCGCGATCGACTCGGCCGAGTCTCCGCTCGTAGAACAGGACGCCCGCGCGCTTCCGGTGGAAATTGCAGGAGCCATTGAGATGATCGCCGGCTACGTCCACGGTGACTGCGCGTACGAGTTTCATTGCTACTGGGACTTGGCGGTTTTCGATGCGGACACGGCGAAATTCAAGACCGAACCGCGACCGATGGAGGCCCTGTGCCACGGTGAAGACTACGACGACGGATTCTGGCGCGAGAACGGTCACTTCCAACTCTGTCTCGGATTCGAGCACCTTTTCACCGGCCATGCTGGACTGCTCGGCTCAACTCGCGGAGCGAACGCGTCCGCTGCAAACCGCGAAGAAGCGCGTTTTCTAGAAGTGATGGCCTGGCCAGAAAACATCGAGCAATACCAGGAAAGGACGCGAGAAAACATTCGCAAGCTCCTCGCTTGGACCGAGCGCATCGCGACGGCTGTTCCGTTGGAGCGCATTCGTCTGTGGTCCGAGGGCGAAGAGGACTTCGAAGCGCGGATGGAAGATATTCTCGCGGTTGGCTGAGGCGTTTGGCGCAGTTAGTAGCAGCCGTATCGCGATGCTGGAATTTTCTTCATTTCCGTATCTTCCGTGGAAAGAGACCCGGCGTTAGAATCGGAGCAGCACGGTCGGGCCAACCTTCTTGCCTGCGGCACGCAGAATCGCCGCGCCGGGGACCCGGCAGGGGAAAACCACAGATTCCAAGCCACGGCAGCCGTTCGACTATGAACGAAATCAAAATCCTAGTTTCCGCGTCTAATAGTCGCCAATGAGCGCCATCGCACAACCCGTCTCCGATGCTTCCGCCAAGCCCGCCCGCAAGCCGTCGGGCTGGCACGAACTGAAGGCGCTGATTCCCTACGTCCTGCGCTATAAGAAGTTCGTCGCCATCGGCCTTTTTACACTGGCCGTAATGGGCATCGTGGGCGCGTTGCCGCAGCTGATTATCGGCGCGATCATGGATTGCCTGCGGGGCTCGGACGTTCCGCTTTCGACGCTGACCGGAACGGCGCGCTCACTGCTCCATCCTCTCTTCGCTTTCTACTCGCCGCACAGCAGCCGCGCGCTGGGCTTGTATTGCGCGATTCTGGTCGGCGCGATGATCGTGAAAGGATTTTTCTCCTACTGGACACGTTGGATTTTGATCGGCATGTCGCGCGACATCGAATACGATTTGCGCAACGACGTGCTGGCACGGTTGGTGGCGCTCGATCCGGAATTTTACGCGCGCAATCGCACCGGCGATCTGATGTCGCGCGCCACCAATGACTTGAATGCGGTGCGCATGGTGCTGGGCCCGGGGATCATGTACACGGCGGTGACGTTTGCGACCATGGTTCTGGCCATCTTCTTCATGTTCAAGCTATCGCCAGAACTAACGCTTTGGGTGCTGATTCCGGTTCCGTTCGTGGCGCTCGCGGTGAAATATTTTGGCCAGATCATTCACCGGCTTTCCGAACAGATTCAGGCCGCTCTCGGCGTTCTTTCCACCCGCGCACAGGAAAACCTGACGGGCATCCGTGTGGTCCGCGCCTATGCTCAAGAAAAAGCGGAGATGGAGGCCTTCGACGACGCCAACCGTGAATACGTTGGGCAAAACATCAAGCTGATCAGCAGTTGGAGCCTCTTTTTTCCGGCGCTTTCGGTGCTGATTGGCTCGACGGTGGTAATCCTGCTGGCGTTGGGCGGCAAAAGGGCCATCGACGGCCGGCTGACGCTCGGCACGTTTTCGGCGTTCTATACGTTTCTAATTCAACTCACATTTCCGATGATCGCCATCGGCTACGTGACGAATATTTTTCAGCGCGGCGCGGCGTCGATGGAACGCTTGAACTACATCTTGAATGCGCGGCCGAAAGTTCAGGACAGCTCCACCGCGGATATTGCGGCGCCAATGCCAATGGCGGCCTCCAACGGCCAAGCAGTCGCGCGCGACGGCCATAAGCCCGCGACCGCTGCCGCGACGAATTCGATTCGCGGCGATATCGAATTCCGGCATCTTTCGTTCGCATACCCGAGCGGCGCAAATGGCGCTGGTAATGTGGCGGTACTGCACGATATCAATCTCCACGTGCCGGCGGGGGCGACGCTGGCGATTATCGGACCAACCGGCAGCGGCAAGTCCACACTTGCGTCGCTGATTGGACGTTTATGGGAGGCGCCGCAGGGCACTTTGCTGATCGATGGAGAACCGATAGACGAATACCCGCTGACGGAATTGCGGCGCGCGATCGGTTACGTTCCTCAGGATACTTTTTTGTTCAGCGACACCATTCGCGGAAATATTGCCTTCGGCGTTTCCGAGACAGCCGAAGAACAAGTGTACGAAGCGGCGGAAATCGCGGGGATTTCAGGAGAAATTCAAAGCTTTCCGCGCGGGTTTGAGACCGTCGTCGGCGAACGCGGTATCACTCTTTCGGGTGGCCAAAAACAGCGGACATCGATCGCACGCGCTATTCTGCGCCAACCGCGCATTTTGATCCTCGACGACGCGCTTTCCAGCGTCGATACCGAAACGGAAGAGCGAATCCTGCGTCAATTGCGCAGCGTCATGAGCCAGCGCACCACGATCCTGATATCACACCGTATCTCGACGGTAAGGACGGCCGAACAGATCATCGTGATGCGCGAAGGGCGGATCATAGAGCGCGGCACACACGA